>NZ_VXCQ01000010.1:0-138398 GCF_052850415.1 Acinetobacter sp. 1207_04
GCCTGCAGATGTTTGTTCTGTCATATCCCTTTCCACAGTAATTACTATATTTATCGAGCTTCGAGTATATCCATAAGTTTTTCGTCAACGCTATGACCCTTTAGGCAAAATACTCTAAAACTTTAGTCCAAGAAAAATGAATATCAATTCATTTTTTAGACCCTTTGTACAAAAAAAATGCATCCTTTGCAATTCTTTTCTAAACGGAATTTTCTATTGCAATTTGCTATAATCACTGTCACCCAATTATTATTGACGCTAAATACCCCTCATTTATGAATAAGCATTCGGATCAGTTTGAAGCATCAGCTTGTGACACTCCACAGACAAAGAGAGGTCATGAGCGTCGTATTGCCCTTTTACTTAGCGCAAATCAGCTATTTCTTGAGCGTGGTTATGATGCAGTCTCACTTGATGATATTGTTCATCATGCTGGAGGTTCTAAAACCAGTATTTATAAGTATTTTGGCAGTAAAGATGGTTTATTTACGGCCATTTGTGATTATCGATGTGAAATCTTTTTTAAAGACATTTGCAACCAGTTTGATTGCCAACAAGATCAATTACGTCACTATCTCATTCAAACGCTGAAGAATTTTTACCAACATCTTATTCAGCCCGAAAATGCTGCCTTTTTACGCCTTATTGTTGAACAAGCTCAACGTAGTCCTGAACTTGCTCGTTATATTATGGAGCAAGGACCTCGCCATATTCAAAAAGCTATTGAAAATGCCTTAACCAGAGCACATCAAAATAAGTTAATTCATTGCACGCAACCTGAATATTCTGCACAACTTTACTTTGGTATTATTCGTGATCTGGAATGGCATATCATCATGAACACCCCTATTGAAAAAACAGAACAAGAAATAAGCAATTACATTCAATATTGTGTCGATCGCTTTCTAGATGCTCATCAAAAGCACTAGTTTTTTTGCATTTCATTTGACTTATAGTATATTAGACCATTCCCTATCTTTTTTATCTCATCAACCAACAATGAATTGTGAGTCAATTTGTTTATTGACTGAGCAATTATTGTGGAGTAACCATGACTCTACGACATTTTCTAACTTTACGTGATCTTTCTACCGCTGAGTTAAATCGCATTATTGAACGTGCGCAGGAATTAAAACGTAAACAACACAACAATGAAGTGTTCCAACCTTTCGTTGGCAAAGTCATGGGAATGATTTTTGAAAAATCAAGCACTCGTACCCGCGTTTCATTTGAAGCAGGAATGACTCAGTTTGGTGGTAGCGCAATTTTTCTATCTTCGCGCGATACTCAATTAGGGCGTGGCGAGCCAATTGAAGATTCTGCTCGTGTCATTTCAAGCATGCTTGATGTCGTGATGATTCGTACTTTTGGTCATGATATTGTTGAACGTTTTGCAGAATACTCAAGCGTCCCTGTCATCAATGCATTAACTGATGATCATCACCCTTGCCAACTCCTTGCAGATGTACAAACTTTTGTTGAACACCGTGGCTCAATTGAAGGCAAAACAGTGGCTTGGATTGGCGATGGCAACAATATGTGTAATTCATATATTGAAGCAGCACACATGTGGGGCTTCAATCTTAAAATTGCATCACCAAAAGGCTATGAACCAAAACCTGAATTTCTATCTGAATTTGCACACTGTGTAGAATTGGTTGATTCAGCAGAAGATGCTGCCGTAAATGCTGATTTAATCGTGACTGACGTTTGGGCAAGCATGGGGCAAGAAGAAGAGCAAAAAATTCGCGAAAAAGCATTTGCTGATTATCAAGTGAATGAAAAATTAATGGATTTAGCACATGCAGATTGTTTATTTATGCACTGCTTACCTGCACATCGTGGTGAAGAAATTTCAATGAGTTTACTTGATCATAAAAACTCAGTCGTTTGGGATGAAGCTGAAAACCGTTTACATGCTCAAAAAGCATTGGTTGAATTTTTAATCAATGAAAATCTCAAAAAATATTAATATTTTTTAATCAGTTATTAAAAAGGCTTTGTTAATCAAGGCCTTTTTAATAACTAAATATCATGACCAAAGCTAAAAATACAATCTATAATTTTACTAAGTTTAATCATAATATCGATCAAATTCCGAGCCGACCTACAGATCAGTACTCTTAAAAATTATTATTGATAATCAATATAATGGATATTTTTTATCATTCTCTCATCACCCAAAAATATTAGTATCTTCATAATATTTCCCCCAAATATTTCATAAAATAAATAAAATTTTTATATACAAATATATTCCCATAAAGTCAAAAATACTATTTATAATCAAAACATACTCTTAATTTTAATATGTGTATTATTTTTATGAAATTTAAAACAATTCTAGCCATTTCTATATTTTCAATCAGCTCACTTACCACATCATCTTTTGCATCAGAAGTCGATGAATATTTACAACAAAAAAATATAATCGATGCTCAATATAAAATTATCAACAAACAATACTTAAAGGATGTTTTAAGCGCACTGAATGACGAAGACTCTCGCGTTCTCCCTATTCAGGTCGATCAAAATACGATTATTGAAAAAATGCAACTCCATACTGATCACATTGAAATTCAAGGGCTTATTACATCTGAAGATTTTGCACAATTTGCAATCTACTGGACAAGAAAAAACCAAACAATTACTTACCGAAGGTTTACTTGATAACTGCTCTTCCATTTTCAATCATGAGTTTCAGCGTAAAAATCCATATGCTGCCAATATAACACTCACATCACAGAAAAAAAGCTATCAAATCAATCTTAAAAATACGCAATGTACTTTCTAAATTTGATTTCACATTAACGAATTAAACCTTGGGGTTGCAAAATAATCATTGCAGCTCCAATCAAAACCACAGCCCCACCCAATAAATCCCAACGACTCAGACTCACTTGATCAACAAAACGCAACCACATTAAAGCCGTAAAAATATAAATTCCACCATAGGCTGCATAAATACGCCCCGATGCCGTAGGGTGCAGAGTTAAAAGCCAAACAAAAACTGCCAAACTCAAAACAGTAGGAATCCATAGCCACTGGCTTTTTCCTTGATTTAAAATCAAATATGGAAAATAACATCCTAAAATTTCTGCAATGGCTGTTACAAAGAATAAAAAAAATGTCGTTATTACTTTGGTGATCTGTATATCCATCAATTACGCCACTCTTCCAAAATTCATATATAAATCTCACAACAAAAAACCCGCGATCAACACGGGTTTTTTGTTCTTTTTAAATAACTCTAAGCAGGTTCAGCCGTTTCATCTTCAAATACTTCAAGATTCAAGCCAACCACTTTACCATCTTCTTTCTTAGCAGTAACCGCAACATTACCGCCATGATCAGCCAATTCACCAAATAAGATCATTTCAGCAAGTGGCTTTTTCAAGTGTTCTTGAATCAAGCGTTGCATTGGTCGTGCTCCCATCAATGGGTCATAACCATGCTCAGCCATCCAATCACGAGCAGACTGATCAACCTCAAGAACCACTCTTTTCTCATCAAGTTGTGCTTGAAGTTCAGTCAAGAATTTATCAACTACAGAATCAATAACAGTCGTTGGCAATGACTTAAATTGAATCACGCCATCTAAACGGTTACGGAACTCTGGTGCAAAGGCACGTTTCATTGCTTCTTGATTATCATTACTGTTGTCTTGCTCAGTAAAGCCAATACTTGTACGCGATATACTTTCTGCACCAATATTGGTCGTTAGAACAATAATCACGTTACGGAAATCCGATTTACGACCATTGTTATCAGTTAACGCGCCATGATCCATGACTTGAAGCAATAGATTAAACACATCTGGATGCGCTTTCTCAATTTCATCAAGTAACAAAACACAGTGTGGATTTTTATGGATTGCATCAGTCAACAAACCACCTTGATCATAACCAACATAACCTGGAGGCGCACCAATTAAGCGAGAAACAGCATGACGCTCCATGTACTCTGACATATCGAAACGTACAAGCTCCACACCTAAAATTTTCGCCAATTGCTTCGTAACTTCAGTTTTACCAACACCTGTAGGCCCTGCAAACACAAAACTACCCACTGGCTTATCTGGTGCTTTCAATCCCGCACGAGATAGCTTAATTGCAGATGCCAATGCAGTAATGGCTTCATCTTGCCCAAAAACTACACGTTTTAAATCACGCTCAAGATATTCAAGTACCGACTTATCATCTTTCGACACTGTTTTAGATGGAATACGTGCAATTTTAGAAATAATGTCTTCAATATTTTCTACTGTAATGACCGTATTATCTTGCTCTGCTTTTAAACGACGCTGTGCACCAGCTTCATCAATCACATCAATTGCTTTGTCTGGCAAGAAACGATCATTGATAAACTTAGATGACAACTCAACCGCAGAAACCAACGCACTGTCTTCATATTGCACGTGATGAAATTCTTCAAATCGTGATTTTAAACCACGTAAAATATCTACTGTTTCTGAAATAGATGGCTCATTGACATCCACTTTTTGGAAGCGACGTGACAATGCGTGATCTTTTTCAAAGACTTGGCGATACTCTTGAAATGTGGTTGAACCAATACAGCGCAAAGTTCCATTTGCCAAAGCAGGCTTAATCAAATTCGATGCATCCATGGTACTGCCCATACTTGAGCCCGCACCAATAATCATGTGAATTTCATCAATAAATAAAATTGCTTCAGGTTTTTTCTTTAATGCATTCAACAATTGTTTTAAGCGCTTTTCAAAATCACCACGATATTTTGTCCCTGCAACTAAAGCGCCAATATCTAAGCTAAATACTTCAGCATTCGCGAGTGGTTTCGGTGCTTTACCATTGACGATTAACCATGCCAAACCTTCAGCAATTGAGGTTTTGCCCACACCAGGATCACCAACAAGCAAGGGATTGTTTTTACGGCGACGGCACAAAATTTGTGCTGCACGCTCAATTTCTTTTTCACGACCAATAAGTGGATCGGTTTTACCTTTTTGCGCTTCGACATTTAAATTTAAGGTATACAGCTCAAGTGGTCCTGCATTGGCAGAAGACGTTGATTCACCGTCAAGCTCCTCAGATTCTTCTTCAACCTGAATTTCTTCTTTACGTCCACCATGTGACAAGTATTGTGTCAATGTTAAACGGTTAATTTGATGGCGTTTAAGTAGATACACTGCAAATGAATCACGTTCAGAATACATTGCAACCAATACATCTGCACCTTCTACTGTACGATCACCACCGCTCGATTGAACATGAAAAATAGCACGCTGTAAAATACGGTCAAAACTTTCAGTCGGATGTGGTGCTTGGTCGCTATTTTCACCAAGCTTTGGCGTATGTTGATCTACATATTCTTCTAGTTCTTTGCGTAAAGTAACAATATCTGCGCCACATGCTTTTAAAGCATTAACTGCTGCGTCATTGTCGAGTAAAGCAAGTAATAAATGTTCAACTGTTAAAAACTCATGTCTCTTTTGACGAGCCATACTAACAGCCAAACGTAAAGAAACTTCTAATTGGCGACTGAGCATAAGACCCCCTTATTATTGTGGCTCGATCTGACAGAGTAAAGGATGTCCTTGTGATCGAGCATAGTTGTTTACTTGGTTTGCCTTCGTCTCTGCGATGTCTCGCGGGTAGATCGCTGCAATACCTTTTCCTTCATAATGTACTGTTAGCATTACTTCGGTCGCTTGGTCAAGATTCAATGCGAAGTATTGTTGTAAAACTTCGATTACAAAGTCCATGGGAGTGTAATCATCATTCATTAAAACAACAGCATACAAAGGTGGACGTTTTAATTCAGGTGGTGCAGTTTGCACGGCTAAATCACCATCACCCTCATGTTCTATCGGGTTTTCAGCCATACGAGGGCTAAGATGCCAATCAATCAAACCTGTTTGTTGGAATGATATTTTGACATCATGTAAGTTGGGTTGAGATTTAGAACTATGCATATATTTTATTTTCATAAACTTATTGAACATTCGCTTCCGCTTGCGGAACTTCTGCTGCAAATGCCGCAGATGAATCTACAGCATTCCCTTTTTGCCAACTAAAACGCTTAATTGCAGGTGTTGCACCATTTAAACGAACTTCAATATATTGTGGCGCAAAACCTTTGGGCATTGTCCAACGCCCTGTTAGGCGTTCAAAATTTTCAAAATTAAAGTTACTAACTTCCATTGGAACAACAAGAACTTCAGTCCCATTAATTAGGCGTATTTCAGCGTTTCCTGATGTACGGCGACGTGATGGGCTGACTTGCATCAAATCAAGTTGATATTCAAAAGCATTTTCAGGTAATGCTTTAACTGCCAAATTTTGTACAGTCAAACTTACACCACCACGCTGACGTAGTACTTCACGGTAAATCCCGCTCATACCATCGACCTGCGTTTTTTCAGATTTACTGAGCTCTAAAGCTTTTACAAGATCATTTGAACTGTCTACAGCAACATCACGTTCTTGCACAGCCAAATTGAGATTCTTGTTTAATGTATCGAGTGTAATTTTCTGTTGCTTGACCACTTCAACCAACTGTTCTGCGTCTGCATCAAAACCAACAACCGATAAACCTTGGCGATGTCCAACTGTGTAGCCAAGTAGGATACTGCCTGCACATAATACAACGCCGCCGATCATGATCGGCATATTACCTTTCATAAATGATTTTTTAGGTTGCGACGTTGTTTTGGTTTCTGTGTTCTGCATCGTCATCTCTGAATATTGATAGCGTCAAAACACACATTTAACGCTAAAGTTAAATGTGTGTGAAGTTTTAAAGCGTTTTTTATGGTAATAATCCGATGCCTTGCAAACCAGCATCTTCCGCAAAACCAAACATTAAATTCATATTTTGCACAGCTTGACCTGCCGCACCTTTCACAAGGTTATCTTGTACTGACAATATCACTAAGCGTTTAGGTTGCGGTTTATGCAATGCAATACGTAACTGATTTGCACCACGTACCGAACGTGTTTCAGGTGAACTACCTGCTGGCATCACATCTACAAAAGTTTCATTGGCATAGAATTGCTCATACAAACTTTGTAAATCTGCTGCTTCGCCTGCATCAGTCAAATCGATATAAATTGTACTTAACATACCACGTATCATCGGCACTAAATGCGGCACAAATAAAATATGATCAAATACATTTTTTAAACCTGAAATATTTTCTAAAGCTTCCACAATTTCAGGATGATGGCGATGTCCTGCCACACCATAGGCTTTAAAATTATCTGCATTTTCAGAATAGATCATACCCAAACTTGCTTTACGCCCTGCACCTGAAACACCTGATTTTGCATCAATAATAATGCTTTCTGGTTTAACCAATGTTTCAACGTGTTTAAATAATGGCGCAAGACCCAATTGCACAGTGGTTGGATAGCAACCTGGATTACCAATCACTTTAGCATTTTTAATTTTTTCACGATTCAGCTCAGACAAACCATAAGCTGAATCTTTTAAAATATTTGGGCAAGCATGTTGCATGCCATACCATTTTTCAAACTGTTCTAAATCTTGTAAACGGAAATCTGCAGCTAAATCGATCACTTTAGTATTTGCAGCCAAAAGCTCTTCTGCATGTTTCATCGCCACACCATGTGGGGTTGCAAAGAATACAACATCACATTTTTTTAGTTCATCGATATTTAGATCTGAATATTTGAGGTCTGTATGTCCACGCAAGTTAGGGAACATATCATCAACACGGCGACCGTCTTCAGTACGTGATGTCAGTACAGTTACCTGTACATTTGGATGTCGTAGTAATAGACGCAACAATTCAACGCCTGTATAACCCGTTCCGCCAACAATACCAACTGAAATCACGATTTTAACCTCTAATGCAAAGTATCCATTTTTCAACTATGTAGTATGACAGGAAGTTGTATTTTTCTAAACAGTTTTGATGAATTCAATCTTTTTTGTTCATTTTTAACTTATATGATTGCCATTTTATAGAATTCCAAGACTAAACTTCTTATTGACAAAATATCTACACACTATAAATTAGAGTAATTACTCTAATTTTATTAGTCAGGATAATAAATAGATGATTGGATCTCGGGAATGGATGAATATAAGTCATGGAACATTAAGTTTTAAAGAAAAAATCCAACTAATTAAACAGGTTTTAGTGCCTGCGACGTTAAATTACACTAAAACATTTATTGAAAAGCCATCCACTAAAAATACGTTTCAACTCGCTGATATTCAAATTCCTGATACACCCATTGTTAAAGAAGCTATTGCCGAATTAGAAAATACTGGTAATCAAGCCATAATCAATCATTCATGGCGTAGTTATATTTGGGGTGTTGCTATCGCTCAAAATAAACAATGGCAATTTGATGAAGAAAGTTTACTGATTTCCAGTTTAATGCACGACTTAGGTTTGGTTGACCACCTTACACACTACACTTGCCAATGCTTTACTTTTGAAAGTTCGTTACGATCTGAAATCTTATGTGTAAAGCACCATTATCCTCGAGAAAAAACGGAGAATATTTCCAATGCTATTTGCCTACATATGAATGGCTATTTGAATGAGAATAATCAAAGTATATCGAAAGAAGTTTTATTACTACAAAAAGCAACTTCGTGTGACGTGATTGGAACAGACTTGGCTTTATTTTCCAGCACGTTTAGAGAGGACGTTTTAGGTTTATATCCACGTTATCAATTTAATACTCAATTCAAACAACGATTAAAGACCGAAGCCAAAAGAAATCCTCAATCTCGGACAGCCCTAATGAATAAATTAGGACTATCGATGATGATTGAAATGAACATTTTTCAGGAGTAAATAATGAAAAATATGGCACTTACCCACAAGACAATTCATTTTAATCAATATCCAATTCTGGTAGATGTTCACTCACATTCAGAGAATAAACATACGATTATTTTACTTCCTGCACTAGGTATCGCAATGAGTAAATATGAAAAGTTAATTTCCACACTTTATCAAAATGATTTAAATGTCGTGGTTGCAGATTATCCCAACTGTGGAAGAAATTTACCTCTTGTATCTGCCGATATTGATTTTGGTTATGCCAATTTATTAAATAATTTCATCCCTCAACTTGAAAAAATTGCTTTAGAAACAACACGCCAAAAACCAATCCTATTCGGTCATAGTTTAGGTGGACATTTAGCAACTTTATACACACAGAATCATGATAATAAAGTGATTGGTATAGCAACTGGAAATATTGGTTTCAAAAATTGGGACTTAAAAGGCAAGTTTAATATTTTAAAAGCGGTGACTGTGATTAATACCATGATTTTAAAAGATGGTTATTTTGCAGGTTATAAAATTTCTTTTGGAAACCGTGAAACAAAGTCACTCATGCGAGATTGGTCAAAAGTGGTTTTTACAGGTCATTACAGGCACATCATTGGACTTGAAAATATTGTTAAAAATGATGCTTTATTTATCTCTTTACTGGGTGATGATTTTGCCCCAATGCGTTCAATGCTCGGTTTAAGTTGTTATTTTAAACATCCTCAAATTGAAACTTTAGATTTAACCCGAGAACTCAAAGGTAATCAGCATGCTGTTTGGATTAAACAACCTAACGAAGTAGTGAAATTAATTCAGGAATGGTTAAATCATGCCTAAATTAATAAATTCCATCTCTTATTTGAACGTCATAAAAATTTATCAATATTTTACAATAAACTATCAAAACTTAGAGTAATTAAAACTCGTACATATAAAGATTTAATTTTAAAATATTGCTCTATCTCCAATGACTGCAATAATTCTCAATAAATAACCGTCAGGATCTTGAACTAAAAATTGTTTTTGCCCATGCTCTACATTTCCCGCACGATACCAACGCTCCTCCAATCCTGAAAATATTGACCACTGAGCTTTGTGTAAGCGATTTAAAATATCATCAAGTTGTTTAACTTCTAATTGAAAATTTATCCCTCTGCCCAATGGATAATTCAATTCTCCTGTTACCCATTGATCGTCCTGAAGCTCTTCTAACATGAACTGCACACCATTGAGTTCTAAATACATGAATTTATCTTCAGTCCGTTGATACTTTACCGAAAATCCAAGAATATTCACCCAAAAATAATAACTTTTTTCTAGATCAGTTACGATTAATTCAGGGACTAACGCATTCCATTTCACTTATAAATCCAACCCTATCAATAAGAAATTTAAAAACCGATATTTTATTTAGATATGACCGTTATATCTTATGGTTTTACAGATTTTCACTTTCTCATTTTAACTTAAATTAAAAGTTCACATACTCTCTTATGCCCACCACCATGGCATTACACTACTTTTTAAAATTTTCCGATGATGTTTATAATTTGCATCATGCTTTTCAACTTCTGCCCAAAACACAGAACTATGATCAAAATACTGTGTATGTGCTAACTCATGCACACAGACATAACGTGCCATTGCGACATCACACAAAACCAACGCACTATTGAGCATAATATCATGTTTAGATGTACAACTGCCCCAACGAGTCTTAGGCTGTCGAATAGCACATTCAGCAAATTTTAAACCACTTTCCGTACTGACTTGCTGTAAATAGATGGGTAAATAATGCTTGGCATAAGCAATCACAAAGGCTTTTAAATAAAGTGCAGGCTCACGATCACTGATTAATAATTGATGATCTTTCTCATTAAGAATATAAGATTTTTTTTGTGTTTGATAATTGACTTTTAAAGGCTGTTCTAAATTAAAAAGCTTTAATTCTGTTGGTAATACTTTATCGACTTGCCCTGATTTTTCTTGTTGTTTCTGCCATGTTTCAATCATCCACTGTTCAGACTGTTGTAAAAAATCATTAATCTGTCGTTTTGTACAAAATTTCGGTACAGTTAAACGAATTTGAGTGGGTTCAACACATAAGCGTAAACGAGTCGCTCGTGCATGATGGCTAATTTGAATTTCGGGTAAGTTTGGGGTCATTTTATTCTATAGATTTATAATCAGATTTAGAGTTCCCCCTCCTTTTAGGAGAGGGCTAAAGAAAGGTTTTCTTTTACCCCCTCATCCTAGCTTTCTCTCAAGGGAGAAGGAACTTACAATACGAATTTAAATGAAGATAAATATTCATTTAAATTTTCAAAAATATTATTGAATCAATAAATTAAACCGCTGTGCGCTCTTCAATACCATTATCGGTCGCAACAACGGCAATATCTGCTTTATTGATTGCAAAAATACCATTACATACAACACCTGGAATGTTATTCAGTGTTTTTTCTAACTCTAATGCATTTAAAATATTTAAATTAAAGACATCTAAAATCACATTACCATTATCTGTCACAACACCTTCACGGTAAACAGGATCACCACCTAGAGAAACGATTTTACGTGCAACAGCAGAACGTGCCATTGGAATAACTTCAACTGGGAGCGGGAAATCACGACCCAACTGATTGACCCATTTTGAATCATCTACGATACATACAAATTTTTTCGCAATAGAAGCTACAATTTTTTCACGCGTCAATGCAGCACCACCACCCTTGATCATATGCATATGACGATCAATTTCATCTGCACCATCCACATAAGCATCTAAACCGCCAACATGGTTCATATCGACTACTTCAATACCTAGTTTTTTCAAGCGTTGTGCTGTTGCTTCAGAACTCGCAACGGCTGCTTCAAGTTGTAATTCAGGCAAAAGCTCAATGAGGAAATTCACAGTACTGCCTGTACCTACGCCTAAAATCCCCCCTTTTGGTAAGTGTTTTAAAGCGGCTTGGGCTGCAGCTTGTTTTTTCTCGTCCTGGGTAGCATAAAGGCTCATGACATCTCTCTATAAATTTTCAGATTCTTTGCACATTTTGCATAATTTTAAAACGCAAATGTACAGGGGTTTGTTACAATGAGCGCTCATTTTAAACTGTTAGATGGAAAATTAACATGCTGTCTCGTTTGGTTCGACAAATATTACAGGCAACGGTCTACGACGTTGCAATCGAAACTCCACTCGAAGCAGCGCCACGAATTAGTGAGAAGCTCAATAATAATATCCGCTTCAAGCGTGAAGACTTACAGCCAGTTTTCTCTTTCAAGTTACGTGGGGCATATAATCGTATAAGTCAATTAACAAAATCTCAGCTTGAACGTGGCGTAATTACCGCTTCTGCAGGCAATCATGCACAAGGTGTAGCACTATCGGGTCAAAAGCTAGGTATTACTGCAATTATTGTCATGCCAAAAACCACGCCTGATATTAAAGTACAAGCGGTGAAACGTTTAGGTGGTCAGGTTGTATTACATGGCGATTCTTTTGATGTTGCGAATAAATATGCCATTCAACGTGCTGCTGATGAAGGTATGACCTTCATCCCACCTTATGATGATGAATTGGTCATGGCTGGACAAGGCACCATTGCCAATGAAATTTTACGCCAATGGCGTGATGTCGAATATGTATTCGTTGCAGTCGGCGGTGGCGGTTTAATCGCAGGTGTTGCCGCTTATTTGGGTGATGTTGCACCGCATGTCAAAGTTATTCCTGTGGAATATGATGAATCAGCGTGTTTAAAAGCTGCATTTGAAGCCAATAAGCGTGTGATTTTACCTTCAGTGGGCTTATTTGCCGATGGTACTGCCGTTGCTCAAATTGGTGAGAAACCATTTGAAGTGATTCAACTGCAAAAATCGGATAATTCAGGTCCGATCGTTGAGCGTGATGTCATCCTTGTGAATACCGATGAAATCTGTGCTGCCATTAAAGATACATATGATGAATGCCGTAGTATTGTCGAACCATCTGGTGCAATGGCTTTGGCAGGGATTAAAAAATACGTTGCCGAACACGGCGTAGAAAATAAAAATATGGTCTCCATTGTCTGTGGTGCAAACATGAACTTTGATCGTTTGCGTTATATTGCCGAACGTACAGAGTTGGGAGAGCGTAAAGAAGCCATTTTTGCTGTGACCATTCCTGAAGAAAAAGGCTCATTCCTCAACTTCTGTCGTGCTTTGCAAGGTCGTAACATTACAGAGTTCAACTACCGTGCAAGTAGCTCAAGTGCTGCACAAGTTTTTGTGGGCATTAGCTTAAAAGCTGGTGACAAAGAACGTCAAGACATCTACGACTTACTCAACACCAATTATGATATTGATGATTTGTCTGATGATGAAGTGGCAAAACTCCATATTCGCTACTTAGTTGGCGGACATGCAGATATTGAAAATGAACGTTTATTCCGTGTAGAGTTCCCTGAACGTCCGGGTGCATTACTGACGTTTTTAGAACGTCTTGGTCCTACACATAATATTACTTTGTTCCATTATCGTAATCATGGTGCAGCTGAAGGTCGTGTTTTAGTGGGTTTGGAAGCCGAAGATGCGCAGCAAAATCCTGATGGTTTAATTGAAACATTGGAAAGTATTACTTATCCTTATGAGGAAATTACCAACAACTTGGGCTACCAACGCTTTTTAAAATAAATATTTTAACTTCAATGAATTAAAACACAAATAGCCTGCCTGTCAGGCTATTTTTTCGACTACTATACTTTATTTTGCACTTTTAATTAAAACCATGTTGACAACACATACCTATTCATCATCAAATAAAAAAAATTATAGTGACTATATGAAATTTTTTACTTTAAACATTTTTAACAATTTTTATAAAATTTAAATACATAAAAGCATTCCTGTTATTCTTTCTTTACATATTCTAAGTGACTTTTCTTGGTCTTACCGCTCTCAAACCTTACAAAAATTGTCACATATTCATCATTTATCGTCATTTTTAACCCAAACCCACCCACTCCGATTTATATACATAATTTAACCCTAAGTTCAAAACCATATTGATTATAATTAAGCCAAGCTTAAATAAGGGTGTGAATATGAAAAGTTGGAGAAATTTTTTAATCTTTCCATTGATTTTACTGCTCATTATCAATACTTTTTTTAGTTTGGTGAATATTTCTTATTCTACCAATTCTTGGTTAAGCATCACCGCTGTGGTCTTTCAATGCCTAAGCTTCATTATTGTACCATTTTCGATGTTACGCCTCGCACCAGCACATCCCTATATTGCAACGACATGCTATATGAGTCTCTTATGGGCACTGATGTATATTGCACGTATTTATCTAAACAATGAAACTTTTGTACAACAAGGTCTTTCATTAGTTTGGAGTGGTGTATTTTGGACCATTTCAGCAATGAGTATTTACTTCTTTTATATCGATCCACACTTTCAACATCATGTTATTGAGCATAATACACACACATCTAGAAACCAAAAGTTAAAGTCATAAAGTTATGTCATTACCCTTAAACTTATTTAATCCGAATAATAGTCAGGTTTATACAAATAATTTAGTAAACATAAATTAATAAATTTCAGCTGTTGAATGAGCATGTAAAAAAGCAGGAATCAACCCTGTTAATGCAGCCCGAATACTTGCCCTCTCATTAATGAGTTGATGAGAACCTTCTTCAAGCATTAGTAGTGTTTGTAAACGGAATTTACGACGAATAAATTCAATATTATAGCGCCAATCTACGGTTTGATCTTGTGCACCTTGTGCAAGCCAAACTGGAATTCGACATGCGGGTCGAGCTTCCATTTCTTGCATCCATTTTGACATTGCTAAAATCCAATCCATACCCATCATTCGTGGTTGTAGAGGATCTTTTAAGCGCACAAAACGCAAAAACTCAGGATTATGATTATTACGGCGGAAATGGCGAGGCACTTCACGTTTAATACGGCGGATAATACCTAAGCCAATCGAGTTATGCCACCATGCTGACTTCGCAGGACGAATCAAAGGTGATAACAATAAAACACGTTGCACAATCGGGTTTTCACGGCGCTGAGCATACTCAAGTAAATGGTGCATCCAAATTGCACCACCAGTACTTTGCCCAATGCCCAACCAAGGTTTAGGTAATTGATCTGCACTTTTTACATACTGATATACTGCATGTAAAACATCTTGATAATGATCAAAATTTTTAATATTAGCAGGTGAACCATCACTTAATCCATGCCCTGGCAAATCATAGGTTAGGACACTAAAACCTTGTTCTAACAACTCACGAATAATCGGTTGATAAATACCGCTATGCTCTAAATAACCATGCAGTAAACATACTGTACCTTTAACATTCTCAATCTGTGGCTTAAAAACCTGAACATGCAATTTAAATAGCGGCATTTGAATATAGCCCTGCCAATAATCGCATTCTAACTGATCAAAACCATATAAGCGGCTATATGCCTGCAATTCACGTGATGGATGATAAGAACGGTTTAAATTTAATGCTTCAAGTAAATGAGGTGTTTCGTCACGACTTGGTACGGGTAAATCAAGCTGTTTAAGCACAGTTGGATTTAAAAATGGCATATCTGACATTTATGGAACCTCCCTACAGCCACTTGAACCAAATAACATATCTCGAATGGTCGCCAACATTTCATAATTAGCACGGCGACTATGATCATAGTTTTGTTTAGCCGGTTGCCATTGGGTTAATGTCGTTGGCATCGGTGCTTCCACAGGAATAGTGGCAATTCCATTTAAGGCAAATAAGCGTCGTGTTCTTGGCATATGATAACGATCTGTAATTAATAACACAGTCGGTGCCCCCCCTTTTTTTTGTAATAATAATGAGCTAAAACGGGTATTTTCACAGGTATTCATACTACGATTTTCAAGTAATTTTGCTTTTATACCACGTTGTTCAAGCCAACGTTGCATATAGGGTGCTTCTACACCACTCAGTACAATAGGTAAACTAAATTGTTTTTCCAAGGCTAATGTGGTTTCCAATCTTAAGCGGGTATATTTATTAATCACGATATCTTTCTGATTATCGGCAAGGGTTAAACCTCCACCTAAAATCACAATGGCATAAGGTCGATTTGCTACATTATTGTCTTCCGAACCTTTTTCCGTCTCATTATTTTGAGTATTTAAATAAGCAATATCTTGATTGACTTGCTGATTCACTGCTTCTTGTTCAGCTTCAGTTTCAATTTTAACGTCATGTGATGTTAAATATTGCTCATATTCCTCCATCAGAGCTTTATTATCGGTATTATTCAGTGTAAGCAACTCAGCAATCGGGTCTTTTTGCTGTTCCAATTGAACAGCGCTCGCCTCTGATGCCGCTTGCTCTACAAGCGGTATAATGAGCGGAATGGATATTTGCTCTTTTTTATCTTTTTCTTCAACTTGTTTTTTTTCACTGTCCTGACGAATTTCATTTTGCAATTGCTGATATCGTGCCTGCAGCACACTTAAATCTTGTGGATCTTTACTTTTTAATGCTGTTTCAACCAATTTTAAATAAACCTGACGTGCAACCCAAAGTCTAGAACCTGGCTCTAAAGTTTCATCGGTTGAAAGGCCTGCTTGTTGCTGACTTTTTGCTGCAACCTGATTAACTTCTACAGGAACAATTGCATTGAGCAATTTGACCATCATATTTGAATAAAATGGCGTGTAAAGGAAAACAATGAAACAGCCGAATAACACGAAAAATATCGAGAGAAAACGTACAAGTCGAATCATCCAATGCTGTTTCTGCATAGTTTTCAATTAACCCACATGTGGCTGAATTAAGCCCTGATCATTAAACATTACGGGTTCAGGTTCAAGTCGTACAGTAAATTTCTGCAACACGTCATGCTGCACTGCCCAATACGTTTCTTGGACATCGGTCAATGAAGCATTTGCATAATTCACTAGAACTAAGGCTTGTTGAGCAAACATCCCCACCTGACCAAGCTGTTTGCCCTTCCATCCCGTTTGATCAATCAACCAACCTGCAGCAACTTTGACCTGATTATTTTTTTGTGGGTAGTGCGGAATATTGGGAAACTTATCCAACAAAGGTGCAAACTCTTGCTGTGTAATGACTGGATTTTTAAAGAAACTTCCTGCATTTGGATAATCTTTCGGATCAGGCAGTTTACTTTGACGAATATAAATCACTTGCTGTTGCAAATTTTCAGGTGTTAAATCATTTTGCATTGCTGTTTTTAAATCGCCATAATCTATTTTCAAATTTGGCTGTTTGAGTAGTTTAAAAACAACATGAGTAATAATATAGCGATTCGGATCATCTTTAAAAATACTATGACGATAAGCAAAATTACAATCTTGTGCCAAAATACTTGCTGTTTGATTTAAAACACGATCATACACTTCAACCGATTGAATAAAATCACCAACCTCTACGCCATAAGCACCAATATTTTGTACAGGTGCAGCCCCAACTAAACCTGGAATTAAGGCTAAATTTTGTAAGCCATAGATTTTTTGAGTCGTTGTCCATAGTACAAAATCATGCCAATTTTGCCCTGCACCAACACGAAGCGTTTGAGTATCTTGATCATCTGCCAATACATCAATACCCTGAATATTCATATGCATCACCAATGCGTGAATCTTTTCAGGCAATAACATATTGCTTCCACCTGATAGAATCAGAATATTCAACTGCTGTTCTTTTGCATAAGCAAGCGCCAGCTCAAGATCAGCCATTTCATTAATTTCAACATAATGTGAAGCAATTGAATTAAGGCTTAAAGTATTAAAAGGTTTGAGCTGAATTTGAGATTGAATATTCATCAAACTACTCCTTTAACTTCGGATTTTGCCTTTTGAAAGACTTCTACCCATGCTTGACTGCTCGACTCACACTGATCAAGTACACGCTCAAAATCACTTGCATCTCCATAATATGGGTCTGGCACAGCTTGTTTTGGGTAAATCGTGTCATGTTCACTCATTAGTGCAACTTCTGCACGAATTTTTTCCACTCCATATTCAGTCATTGCAGTTTTTTTTAAGCGTTGAATATTATTATAATTTTCTGAATCCATCGCTAAAATTAAATCAAAATCAAGAAAATCAGATATTAATAATTGTCTTGCACGCAAGTTAGATAAATCATAACCACGCTTTAGCGCATGTTGTTGACTACGCAAATCAGGCGCTTTGCCTGGATGGTAATTACTTGTTCCAGCTGAGTCGATAATCACATTCAGTTGTCCACTGTCACAGTAATGTCTGAGCACCACTTCTGCAGTGGGTGAACGACAGATATTTCCAAGACATACACATAACACCTTATAGGGCGTTCTGAACGACATAACAACCTCAAAAATACATTTATTTTATAGATGCCTATGTTAAGTTATTTATAGGGTGAATCCTATAGAATCGTAAGACAATAATGTTTAATTTATGATGACAGATTAAGGAAAATACGTATGAACCAATTTCAGTTTCAGACCACGGCAAATATTATTTCTGGAATTGGCTCTATCCAACAATTAGCAACACTAATCAAAGATGCACAGTACAAAAAAATCCTACTTGTGACTGATCCCGGTATGTTGCAGCATCAACTGCATGTCCCTATTTTAGATATTTTTCAAGATGTTTCAGTTGAATATGCAATTTATGCCGATGTCCAAGCCGACCCACCTGAACACATCATGCTCGAAGCCGTCTCTTTTGCTAAACAACATCAGGTCGATGCCATTATTGGTTTTGGGGGCGGAAGCTCACTGGATGTTGCCAAAGTAATTGCATTGTTAGCAGATCCTCGTCAAAACCAATCTATTCAAGATATCTATGGCGTAAATAATGCAAAAGCACCTCGTTTACCATTGATCTTAATTCCTACCACAGCAGGTACAGGTTCAGAAGTTACACCTATTTCGATTGTCACCACAGGTGAAACCACAAAAACAGGCATTGTTTCTCCAATTCTTTATGCCGATACTGCCATTTTGGATGCCACATTTACCACAGGCTTACCTGCACATATTACCGCTGCCACAGGTATAGATGCGATGGTGCATGCTATTGAGGCTTACACTTCTAAAATCAAAAAGAATTTTTATGCCGATATGTTGGCAAAACAAGCCTTAAAACTACTCAACAAAAATCTCACACCCGTTTTAGTCAATGGACAAGATCTTGAAGCACGACAAAATATGCTTCTCGGTTCAATGCTTGCTGGGCAGGCTTTTGCCAATGCACCCGTTGGGGCTGTACATGCACTCGCCTATCCATTGGGTGGACATTTCCATCTTTCACATGGGCATACCAATGCATTGGTTTTACTTGAAGTCCTAAAGTTTAATGCACCCAATGCCAAACATTTATATGCGGAACTGATGCAATGGCTTGACCCATATAGCAAAGGCAGTATTGATGGTTTATGTGATTTATTTATTGATCACATTCAAAGGCATTTGGATGGCAGTGGACTCACATTAAAACTACGAGATTTAGGCGTTCCTGAACATATGCTCGAAACTCTCGCACGCGATGCTATGTTGCAAACACGATTATTACAAAATAATCCAAGAGAAATGACTTATGAGCATGCATTGAAAATATATCAAGCCATTTACTAATGGCTGAAATGGAGTATTAAATGCTTCTCTTCTAATAGCATTCTTGCAAAAGTCAAAAACTGAACATTTTTTCATTATTTAAATTTTAAGTTAAAAATTCCTTTCTCCTGAAAGAGAGAGAACTAGAATGAGGGGAATATAAATAAATATCTCTCCCGCCCCCTCTCCTAAAGGAACAGGGAACTCATATCTAAACTTTGAATTTGTTCGATGAATAACTGATGCAAGAGATCCGATATTGACTGAATCAAGAATAGAACTCATATGAAACCAACCATCAAAAAACGCCAAGATTATGCTTTCTTTTTACCCATCCAGACCCGTTGGGCAGACAATGATATTTATGGGCACGTCAATAATGTAACCTATTATAGTTACTTTGACACCGCAGCCAATTCCTTGCTGATTCAGCATGCAGGTTTTGACATTCACCATTCACCTAATATTGGTTTAGTGGTCAATTCTTCCTGTAATTTTATGCAAGAACTGACTTATCCAGAAATTATTGAGGTTGCAGTCGGTATTAGTAAATTGGGTAATAGTTCAGTTACTTACGATCTCGCCATTTTTAAACAGGGACAAGATCAAGCTGCGGCTCAAGGAAGTTTTGTGCATGTTTTTGTCGAACGTGAAACGAAAAAAAGCACCCCGATTTCGCCTGAAATGCGCAGTGCTCTAGAAAAATTTCTCGTCCAAGCCTAATGCAAGGACGTTTTCCTTTTAAGGTTTCAGTTGAATGTTTTGAATTTCACCATTGAAAGCATTCATTAAATTTTTAACCACCGATTCATCGTGCAACATTTCTGCCGCACGATCAAAGGCTCTGATTTTACGCTCGTTTTGTAGCTCAAAAGGTGTGGTTTCTTGGCTTTCACGATAAGTAAAACTCAAACGTGTATGTGACCACTGTTCAATCAATACATTTTCAAGGGTGTGCTGAAACTGTACTAATAAGTTCTCGTACTGCTGCGGAATAGAAAATGTAGACTGACCATTAATCTGTCCTGTCATCACACCATGTTGCGCAAGCTCTTGTACCGCAGGTGATAATTGACTATTGCGGAACCAATATTCCCACTTTTTAACATCCCACTGGCCTTCTAGATTTTGCGGTGTCAGTTGTAAAATTTGTTGTGGCGTTTGCGTTGAACCTGTCAATTGAACAGCTATTGATGGTGCAACGGTACTATTTTGTGAACTAGAATTAGGTATTCTTCTGTCATTAGATTCTGGTTCAATATTTATATCTTGTGCTGCCTGCTCAGTCTCAGGTGCAAGGAAGAAAATATCTTCTGTCTCTACAGTCGACTGTACATTTTGAGGTGTACTTGTTGAAATTGTATTGCCACCAAAAAGTGTTAAATCAGGTATTTCTTGTATCTCTATTGATTCTGTTGAAAGCTCATTTTGCTGAGCGACAGGTTCTAAATCAGCAGTAGATGTTTCTATAGCTGTCTGTATATCGACCTTTTCAACTATTTGTGTCTGTGCTTCAACTAACTCCATAGTTTCAGTCAATACGGTATTGGCATTTTTCGGTGAAGACACAACTTCATCTAAAGGTTGACTAAAAGCTTCATCCACACGATGTAAACTCGGATTTCCTTCCAATTCTTCTATTGTTGATGGTTGAGTCTGTTGCTCTACAGGCGCTTCGATCTGCTGTGTATGTTGTGGTTGTGAAGTCGCTTGTGAATGATTTTGCTCAATCACCTGTGTTTGCACAGATTGATTGGTGCTTACTGTTATTTCATTGGCTTGTAACGGTCTAAATGCAAGTAAACGCAACACCGTCATTTCAAAACCTTGCTCTTGCGTCACGGAAATTTGTAAGTCAGCACGACCTTTACATGCAATTTGATAATACAACTGCAAATCTTGTGCGGAAACAACTTGCGCCAATTGAGTAATTTTTTGATTGATTTCAGCGCTATATTTTAAGCTTAAATCAGGTAGATATTGCATGAGTGCCAATTCATGCAAGGTCGAAATCAATTGATCAAGCACCAAAGAAACATCTAAGGCTTGCTGACGGAACTGACGCAACAATTGGCTCATGCGTTCACGCTGATTTTGATGAATCGCCAAAATCAAATCATAAATAATCGTACGATCAATCAACCCTAACATTTCTTTGACATCTTGATGATGTACTTCGCCTTGACCATAGGCAATCGCTTGATCGGTCAGTGATAAGGCATCACGCAATGAACCTTGTGCAGATTCAGCAATTTGCCAAATGGCATCAGACTCAGCTGCAATCTCTTCTTTGCCCAAAATATCGCTTAAATGATGAGTGATTTCATCGACAGCCAAAGGACGCAAGGTAAATTGCAAACAACGTGAAATTACAGTAATCGGTAATTTTTGCGGATCAGTTGTAGCGAATAAAAATTTAACGTGCTCAGGTGGTTCTTCTAGCGTTTTCAATAAGGCATTAAATGAATGTGTCGACAACATATGTACTTCATCAATCAGATAAACCTTGAAACGCCCTTGTGTCGGTGCGTAAGGTACATTATCGAGTAATTCACGTGTATCTTCTACTTTAGTACGTGATGCTGCATCAATCTCGATCAGATCAATAAAACGCCCTTCGTTCACAGCTTTACATGTTGCACAAACTTCACACGGCGTTGATGTCACACCTGTTTCGCAATTCAGACATTTTGCCAAAATACGGGCAATCGTGGTTTTTCCGACACCACGTGTTCCTGTAAACAAATACGCATGGTGTAAACGACCTCGGTCTAACGCACTCGTCAAAGCACGGGAAACATGATTTTGCCCGACAAGTTCATTAAAATTACGTGGACGATATTTACGTGCAAGTACCTGATACATGAAAACTCCTGATTTCAAAGCTAAGGATACTGTGTTTTTAACGATTAGTGAACGCACTTATTGAAGTGATCATTTTGATCTGTGATTATTCGACCATTTTCACTCAATTTATAACACCAATAATGCATGGAGCATTTACATTTTTTACACATAGTCACGATAGCTTAGATTGACTTTTTGCAACGAAATACATTTAAATAATTAGATTGTTGCACAAATGGAATGCTTTTATGCTCTCGGATTTAGATGATTTTTATTGTTTTTCCCTTGTTGTTGAACATGGCGGATTTAGTGCAGCCGAACGTGCAACAGATATCCCTAAATCAAAACTCAGCAGACGTGTCTATAATCTCGAAGAAAATTTAGGTGTCAGGCTCATTCAACGAAGTTCACGCCATTTTGCAGTGACCGATATTGGAATGAATATTTTCCGTCATGCCCAAGTGATGGTTAATGCTGCACGTTCAGCGCATGACTTAGTCGATCATTTGAGTGAAGAACCCCGTGGCGTCATTAAAGTCAGCATTCCAGTCAGCATTGCACAAAATGAAATGTCAAAATTACTGCCTGACTTTATGAAAATGTATCCTGAAATCAAAATACAATTTCTTGTCAGTAACCGCCGTGTTGAAGTGATTAATGAAGGCTTTGATGTTGCTTTACGTGTGCGTGCAAATTTAGATGATGATCCTAATTTAGTCATTCGCAAGTTTGAAAATATTGAGCAACATCTATTTGCAAGCCAAGCCTATTTAAATGAATACGGTATGCTTAAACAACCTGAAGAATTAGCTGAACATCGGATTCTCAGTATGGTTGAAGAACATTTAGACCAACAATTATCTCTGCATGATAAAGATAATCAGCAGAAAAAAGTCAAAATCAATCCCATTGTGATGGGTTCAGATTTAATTATGATAGCCAAACTTGCAAGCCAAAATTGTGGTATTGCACTTTTACCCGATACAGTTGCCGAAGACTTTATTCGTACTGGTAAACTCGTTCGTGTTCTTCCTGAATGGAAAGCCTCACATGGTATTCTCCATGCAGTTTATCCATCACGCCGTGGACAACTCCCTGCTGTGCGGGTGTTTATTGACTATTTAGTTGAGCATTTGACCAAACGCTAAATTTGTCCAAGTCGTATACATTTATATTAAATCCTTGATCGCAAATATTTGCAGTCAAATTAAAGAAATTGACTGCATTTTTTGATACCATCGCTACTGCTTTGTCTCAGTATGTATCTAAATTTTTATGACTTCAGTTTATCAGCAACAGCTTGATGCCAAAATCGACCGTATCCGTAATCAATTCAGTGCGTTCAATCCACCTACATTAGAGGTATTTGAATCTCCTGAACAACATTTCCGTATGCGTGCCGAATTCCGCATTTGGCATACTGATGATGACATGTTTTATGCCATGTTCGAGCGCAGTCAAGATAATCAGCAAAAAACTGTGGTGCGTATTGATGAATTCCCCATTGCAGATCAAAGCATTAACACCTTAATGCCAATTTTATTGGCTGAACTGAAAGCCAACCCACTCTTATCTAAAAAATTATTTGAAGTACATTTCCTTGCGACACTCAAAGGTGAAATGTTGGTATCTTTGGTTTATCGTGCGCCACTCACTGATGAATGGGATACTTTAGCCAAGCAGTTGGCAGAACAACTTAATGTTAAAATCATTGGTCGTAGCCGTGGTGTTAAACGTGTTTTAACTGAAGAATATGTAGTTGAAGAACTTCAAGTTTTTGACCGTACTTTCCAATATCAACAAATTGAAAGCAGTTTCACACAACCGAATGCGCAAGTGTGCCAAAAAATGTTGCAATGGGCATGTACAGCTGCTGAAGGTTCAAGCAAAGATCTGCTTGAATTATACTGTGGCAATGGTAATTTCACTCTACCTATGTCTTTAAAATTCAACCGCGTACTCGCAACTGAATTGGCTAAATCATCAGTTTATGCAGCACAGTGGAATATTGAAAAAAATAACATTGATAATATTCAAGTTGCACGCTTATCTGCGGAAGAATTTACCCAAGCTTATAATGCAGAACGTGAATTCCGCCGTTTACAAGAAGCTAATATTGATATTCAAAGTTATGATTTTGATACTGTCTTTGTTGATCCACCACGTGCGGGTATTGATGATGATACCTTAAAATTATTGCAAGGCTTTGAACGTATTATCTATATCTCATGTAACCCTGAAACTTTACATGACAACTTAAAAACATTAGCGCAAACCCATAAAATCAGTAAATTTGCCATGTTTGATCAATTTCCATATACCCATCATGTTGAATCAGGTGTATTACTCGAAAAAATTTAAACAATTTATTTCAAAATTAAATCATGAAAAAAGGTGTTGTTTCTATAGCACCTTTTTTTCTTATATTTATTTCATTGATAATTATCATTATAAATTAAATATTACAAAACTCCTGTCAACTTTCATTCTTTTGTCACAATTATTCCATCATTTTTACGTTCAATTTATGACGGATGGTTCAGTTACAAACTTGCATTTATATTTAAACTCGCTATATTTCAAATCATGTTAGGTTGCGAATGAATGCTCTATGAGTTTTTGGCAAACGTTGTTCTCTCCAAATGAACAACAAAATGAACATAAGAATCAAGTTGCTTGTATTGAAAATGATTGTTCATGTAAAACAAATGATCAGCTGTTATCTCTGTTAACCCAAGCCACCGATGAAGATGTCATTGCTGGAATTAAAAAAGTTTTAGTCTCTCGAGGCTATAGCAAAAAAGAGTTAAATCAACTACAGCATCCACCGATTCAATAGTCATGGATGACAACAGTCGATGAAAAAAGGCATTCAGTTTACTGAATGCCTTTTTAATAACAGAAATAATCAAGTAAATACATTTTCAATAGACAATACTTCAGTCAGCCAAAAATACCGATACACGACAATAAAATCTAAAAACAATTCTATGACCGATGCGCCCCCCATTAAATGGTCAATCTCCCCCTTTCGTATGATGATTAAAAATGATTCACTTTGTTTTATAAGATTTTTTTCAAATTTCTTAAAAGTATTAAAACTAAGAAGATATAAGCTTCTGCATAACAACAGCATGATACAAGGAAGAACATCATGAAAATAAAACCACTACTACTCGGTATGCTCTATATCATGCCCGCAATATACAGCGCGACAAGCCATGCATCTGCAATGGATCAATCGGGTCAGTCTATTTTGGCTTTTCTTGAAGATAAAAATTATTTTGAAGCGAATATTACAGTCGCTGATCCTGATGTTTCAGGGAAGGTCCGCAGTAATCGCCCAGATTTGGTCAATAGCACCGACCTCAACACAGGTGATATGGCAGAGTCATTTCAGTATTACAATGCTGCCTTAAAATTACAAATTGCACCACAAGTTTCATTTGGTCTGATTTACGATCAGCCTTTTGGTGCAGATGCTGCCTATCCCTTACGTAGTAACAATACTTTGTCCGATAATGAAATAACGATGCAAGGTACATCTGCTGATGTCGATAGCCAAAATATCAGTATGCTTTTTGGTTTCCAACCCCACCCATCTTTTAACCTCTATGCAGGTGGTGTATACCAAACAGTAAAGGGAAAAGTTTCTCTTCGGGGTAACTCAATGAGTATTTTTAACGGTTATGATGCTAGTTTTAAAGAAGATAGCTCTGTTGGTTGGTTAGCAGGTATGGCTTTTCAAAGCCCCGAGATTGCACTCAAAGCAGCAGCTACCTATTGTTCTGAAATCAAACATCAACTTGATGCCAATGAAACCATTTTTGGACAACCTCTTGAGTTAACGGGTTTATCCACCACTGATATTACTACCCCTCAATCAGTCAATATCGACTTTCAAACAGGAATTTTTAAAGACACTATTGCCTACTTAAATGCACGTTGGGTCAATTGGAAAGATTTCACCATTCGTCCAACACAGTTTGGTGCTCTTAGCGAGCTTGCAACAACTGAAATGAGTCAAGGCACTTATACAGGCGGTTTTAATTTAGACGATCACCAAAAAGATCAATGGAGCGCAACACTTGGTATCGGTCATCAATTTACTGAGAAATGGAGTGCATCCACTGATGTGAGTTGGGATTCAGGAACAGGAAATCCATCTAGTGTGCTGAATCCAACTGAGGGCGGTTGGGGTGTGGGCTTAGGCATACAATACAATCCCGCACCAAACTACTTTATAGCAGGAGGCATAAAATATTTTTGGATTGGTGATGCTGTTGCACAAGATGGTACGTATCACATACCTGTAGCAGGTGCTGCTGAAATGGCTGAACATGCGGATTTTAATAAGAATAACGCAATGGGGTATGGCTTAAAAATTGGCTATCGCTTTTAAGGCTAATGACATTTTCACTTTACTATAAATAGAAATATTCAAAAAATTGTTTAATCAAAACAATATGGGTAGCTCACTGAATTACTCATATTGTTTCCGATGAAATTCAATTTTTTTATCAAATTCATAAAAAAAGCTAAAATCTTCTGTTATGATCGACGCATACATTGAACGAACTTATCTCAATAATAAAATCAAAGATTTAAATGAAATAAACACTAAAGACAAGGAAAATTAAATGAAAAAGTCTGCCGTTATACTACTTACAGGCTTAAGTATTCTACTGACAGCCTGTAGTAAAATGCCTAAAGAATGTGAACAATCTTGGGAGCATATTGCTGATATAGCAAAAAAAAGTGGTATTCCAGATGATGCCATTGAAACACAAAAGAAAGAATTTGAACGTAATGTTCAAGAGATGCCAAAAGATAAAGCCATTGAAGTATGTAATGCTCAAAATTCTATTTTTGGTTTGGTTAAATAATTTAAGATACTTAATTTAGGCATGTATTTAGATACTATTCGATACATGCCTAAATTCCTCACTACTCACTAAAATAAATCACCAATCCATGACTGTTATGATTATCCCTAATATTGTCGCAACAATTTTTCTTCATCTTTTCAATTTAACACTAATATTTAGCCATATTTTAGCCTATTGAACCCTCATAAAAATTAAGTCAATTAAGTACTATTTTATAAATTTTCAATCTTCATACTTTCACCTGACTTTATCACGGCTTTCATGTAAAATCATGGGCAATTTTTATAGAACACTTTGTGAGTTTTTCATGGGTTTTAATTGCGGTATTGTCGGCTTGCCGAACGTTGGTAAATCTACTCTTTTCAATGCATTGACTAAAGCTGCTATTGCTGCAGAAAACTTCCCATTCTGTACGATTGAACCTAATACAGGCATTGTACCTGTACCTGACCAACGTCTGGACAAACTTACTGCCATTGTAAAACCACAAAAAGTTATTCCAACAGCAATGGAATTTGTTGATATTGCAGGTTTAGTTGCAGGAGCATCTAAAGGTGAAGGCTTGGGTAACCAATTCCTTGCAAACATCCGTGAAACTGATGCGATTGCGCACGTAGTTCGTTGTTTCGAAGATGAAAATGTCATTCACGTCAATGGTAAAATTGATCCCTTAGATGACATTGCAACTATCAATACAGAACTTGCACTTGCCGATTTAGACACAATTACTAAAGCTATTACACGCTTAGCAAAATCTGCAAAAGGTGGCGATAAAGATGCCATTGCAACCAAAGCTGTTTTAGAAAAAATCTTACCTTTACTTGAAGAAGGTAAACCTGCTCGTGCAGCGGATTTAGATGATGATGAACGTAAATCGGTACGTGGTTTTGGTTTAATGACATTAAAACCAACCATGTACATTGCCAACGTAGCCGAAGATGGTTTTGAAAACAATCCACACTTGGACGCTGTTAAAAAATTAGCGGCTGAAGAAAATGCAATTGTTGTTCCACTTTGCAACCAAATTGAAGCTGAAATTTCATTGCTTGAAGATGAAGACCGTGCCGAATTCCTTGAGGCTTTAGGCATGGAAGAACCAGGTCTAAACGTCGTAATCCGTGCAGGTTATAGCCTTCTTGGTCTTCAAACTTATTTTACAGCAGGCGTCCAAGAAGTCCGTGCTTGGACAGTTAAAGTCGGTGCAACTGCGCCACAGGCAGCAGGTGTAATTCACACTGACTTTGAAAAAGGCTTTATCCGTGCTGAATGTATTGCCTATGATGACTTCATTCAATACAACGGTGAAGCAGGTGCAAAAGAAGCTGGTAAATGGCGTTTAGAAGGTAAAACTTACATCGTTCAAGACGGTGATGTTCTACACTTCCGTTTTAACGTATAAGCCCTCTTAAACACCATATAAATACGATAAAAAATGCCCTGATTCTTCAGGGCATTTTTTTAGGTAATGATCTTCTATAATCGTGGATTTAAAAAAGATTGTTATACGCTTTGGTATTCCCTTGGCTCGGATTATCAATTGCATCTTTACACTGTGCTTTATCACGTTCATATTCTTGTTGTTTTTGCACAAGTGAACCATCTTTTTGCAATGTTGAACGTGCAAAATTATCAAGAGATGTTAAGGCTTTACGACATAAAGCATATTTCCCCTCTGTCACTGAATCTGTCATTTTTACATTAATGCGCCAATCTGTACTAAGCTTACGAATAGGTTTACGGACATTTTCTTCAATTAAATTCAATTGCTTACGATAGACAAAGGGTTCAACCTGATTAATCAATTTCCATGCTTCTTTAGCATAAGTCGTTGCATCATTGGTCAGTTTCGGTGCAGTTTTAATTTCAACCTGCTGTTTTGGTTGTTCAGATGATTGACCACAACCTTGCAGTAAAAATACTATTGAAATTAAGCCCATCATCAAGATGGACGGTAACTTAATCACAGACATATATGCGCCTAATGGATGAAAACGATTCGCTAATATGCTAATAAATTCGGGTACAATACTCAACTTCATTTTATCCTTTGATCAATTCTTCATGGTGTACCGTGTCTGAGCACAAAACTCCTCCAGTCGATCCTGCTGGTTTTTGGCAAGGCGCTAAAGATAGTCAAGCCATTATCTTTACTTACCTCCCAGTGTCATTTGCCTTTGGCGTATCTGCAACCCAATTTGGTTTTAGTGCTTGGGAAGCTCTATTTTTATCCTGTTCTATGTATGCTGGTGCAAGTCAATTTCTTGTTGTTGCATTACTTGGCAGTGGAACCTCCATTTGGATGACCGCTTTAACTGTCATCGCTTTAGATATTCGACATGTTCTATATGGCCCTGCTCTACAAAATCTCATTCAAGATCGTTTGAATATGAAAAAAACTGCAGTTTGGGCGTGGGGCTTGACCGATGAAGTGTTTGCAGCAGGCATGATTAAACTGTCACAACGTCGTCAGGAATGGTCTGAATCTTGGATGTTAGGCTTAAGTTTATGTAGTTGGCTCTCGTGGGCATTAGGTTCTTTTCTTGGTGGTTTATTTGCCGATCAGGTCAGTAATATGCCTCAATTTTTACAGGCCGCACTCGACTTTTTACTTCCTGCACTGTTTTTGAGTTTCTTACTTGCAGCCTTTGAAAAGAAACATACTTTTGTCGTTGCTGTATGTCTTATTGTTTCTGCTCTTGCGTGTTATTTCATCAATATGTCTGCCGCTATTTTTATTGGTATTATATCGGGAATTTTAGCTGGCTTATTTAAACATTATGTTTTAAAGCAACATAATGAGGTTAATATCTAATGGATTTACAGATTATTTTAGTCGGTATTTTGGTGGGTATTGCCAACTTTGCATCCCGTTTTGGTCCCTTTTACGTGATTCAAAAAAGTCAAAAAACTTCTCAAAATCGTGGCTCAACTTGGCTCAAAATTGCATTAGGTAGTATCGGAATTTCAGCAATTAGTTCTATGCTCATTGTCGCAACACTGCCACCACTCATTGAAACACCGAATAAAAGTTTTGCCATGTTGGTCGGTTTTGTTGTACTGATAGGGTTATATTTTAAATTTAAACGGATTGTTTTGGCGACATTAACGGCAGCTTTGGCATATGGCTTGGTTTATACTTATTTGCCTCTTTAAATGATGATATGCCAATAAAATCGTAAAACTAAATAAACAATAATAGGCTAAATATCCAATAGTTTTTAGCCTATATTTTTCCGATTTATAAAATAATAAGTTAAATCAAATGATTAATTAACATTCATAAATATCTACTTCTGAATGATGCTGTAACTCAAAGTCGGATTCATAACCATTGGTTGTCTAACAAAATCTATTATTTTATGTGAATCTGCCCTTAACACAGCGATCAGTTCTGCTATGCTTAAAGCCCCTAGAAATCAGGCATGGAAGAATAACATGAGCATCACTTTGGGTACTCCACTTCAATCATCAGCATTTAAAGTTCTACTTCTTGGCTCTGGTGAGCTTGGTAAAGAAGTGGTCATTTCACTACAACGACTTGGTGTGGAAGTCCATGCTGCTGACCGCTATGAAAATGCCCCTGCCATGCAAGTTGCTCATTTTTCTTATGCCTTAAATATGGCAGATCCTACAGAACTCAAAGCACTGATTGAAAAAGTAAAACCTAATCTTATTGTTCCTGAAATTGAAGCAATTGCAACCGAAGTTCTTATTGAGATTGAACAACAAAATATTGCAACTGTTATTCCTTCTGCAAAAGCGGTCAACTTGACCATGAACCGTGAAGGCATTCGTCGTTTAGCTGCAGAAGAACTTGGTTTACCGACCTCAGCTTATCGTTTTGCAGATTCATTAGAAAGTTTCCGTGCTGCGTGTGATGACATTGGTTATCCAAATTTTGTTAAACCAGTGATGTCATCTTCAGGCAAAGGACAATCTCGTGTTAAAGAATATGCCGAAGTTGATGCAGCTTGGGAATATGCGCAAACAGGTGGTCGTGTCAATCAAGGTACAGTCATTGTTGAATCGCAAATTGATTTTGATTTTGAAATTACCTTACTCACAGTTCGCGCTAAAAACGCACACACGAGTGACATTGAGACCCATTTCTGTGATGCCATTGGACACCGTCAAAATGCTGGTGATTATGTTGAAAGCTGGCAACCACAACCGATGAGCGATGCTGCACTGACTGAAGCAAAACGGATTGCCAATAAAGTCACTGTTGCACTCGGTGGTTGTGGCATCTTTGGTGTTGAACTGTTTGTCAAAGGCGATAAAGTATGGTTTAGTGAAGTTTCACCACGCCCACATGATACGGGACTTGTGACACTTGCATCTCAATTTCAGAGTGAATTTGAACTACATGCTCGTGCCATTTTAGGTTTACCAGTCAATACTGAGCGTCATAGTATCGCAGCAAGTGCCGTAATCTATGCTGGTGTGGATGCAAGTAATTTGTCTTACAGTGGTCTAAATCTTGCTTTAACAAATCCTGCGACCGATTTACGTTTATTCGGTAAACCCGAAGGATTTAAACGTCGTCGTATGGGCGTAGCAACTGCGCGTGCAGAAACCATAGAACAGGCACGTCAACTAGCTCAGGAAGCAGCCGATGCTGTCACTGTCAACTTGAACAACTAATTGATAAATTTGCGGACAATTTTTTCATGATCGATACTATTCCACTGTTATCCTGCGTTGCAGACATTCACGATATCAAAGCCATTAACCAATGGCGCACAGATGTCGAAAAGCAATTACAGGAAAGCTTTGAGTCGGGTCACTCTATTCGAGAAATTGTCCGTAGCCGTTCAGACATTATTGATGAAGCACTGATTTTTTTGTGGAATCATGCTGAACTTGATCAAACTGACTTAAGCCTCTTTGCAGTCGGTGGTTATGGTCGTCGGGAAATGTTGCCTTATTCTGATGTCGATATCATGGTCTTATCGGAAGATGAACTCACACCTGAACAAGAAGAACAAGTCACTGCCTTTATTGCGTCACTTTGGGATGTTGGTAATTTTAAACCAGGAATTAGTGTACGTACCATTAAGAGTTGTTTTGAACAAGCCACCAATGATTTAACGGTTGCTACGGCATTAATTGAAGCACGAACAATTATTGGCAATCCGCACCTTGCCAAATGGCCACGTCGTATTGTGTCGCAAACATGGACAGATAAAACCTTCTTTGATGCAAAAATAGCTGAACAAGCGCATCGCTATGCGCAGCATAACCATACCGAAAGTAATTTAGAACCTGACATTAAAAATGCACCCGGCGGTATTCGAGATATCAACCAAATTGGTTGGATTGCAAAACGTCATTTCCGAGTCAATCGTATTTATGACTTGGTGCATTTGGGTTTTATTTCTGAATTTGAATTGCGTGTTTTAGAAGAAGCTGAAAACTTTTTATGGGAAATTCGCCACCATTTGCATCGCATTACAAAACGTGACGAAAACCGTTTATTATTTGATTATCAACGTGAAATTGCAGCAAAATTTGGATATACCCGCACTGAAGATCAACATCCAAATTATCCTATTGAACAATTTATGAAGTGTTACTACCGTACTGCACAGTCGGTTTCGACACTCAATGAAATGTTATTGGCGTATTTTAATGAGTCCGTCATTACCCCTCGCCTTCCTAATTATGAACGTAAAATTGAAAACATCAATGAGCGCTTCAAAGTTGTCGATGGCAAACTTGCCGTACAACATCATAAAGTTTTTTCAGAAAAACCAAGTGCGATTTTAGAAATTTTCTATTTGCTTGCTAATACACCGAATGTTGAAGGTATACGCGCCCGTACTTTACGTTTACTGATTTTAGCCGCTAAACGCATTGATATTAATTACCGTAATCATCCTGACAATCAGGCATTGTTTATGGCAATTTTACGTTCCCCACAGCGTCTATATGAAACATTAGTCGCCATGAAACGCTATAGCGTTTTGGGTAATTATATTCCCGCATTCGGTCAAATTATGGGACTCATGCAATATGATCTATTCCATATTTATACCGTTGATGCACATACATTGCTTTTATTGCGCAATTTAAGTCGCTTCAAAGAACCTGAATTTGCTAAAGATTATCCTGTAGTCAGTTCTGTGTATCAGCGTTTACAACGTCGTGATTTAGTCCTTCTCGCTGCACTATTCCATGATATTGCCAAAGGTCGTGGTGGAGATCATAGTGAACTCGGAGCTGCCGATGCCATTGAATTTTGTCGTGCACATGGTTTGACAGAACGTGAATGTAATCTTGTCGCATGGCTCATTCAAAATCATTTACTGATGTCCATAACTGCACAGAAAAAAGATATATCAGACCCTGATGTGGTAAAAACATTTGCTGAAAAATTAGGTGATATGGAGCATCTCGATCATCTATATACACTGACTGTTGCTGACATTAATGCCACCAATCCAAAGTTATGGAATACATGGCGTTCTTCACTGATGCGTCAACTGTATACGCATGCACGTGACATCATCCGTTCAGGTTTAGATCGCCCTGTGGATTATCAAATGCTGATTGAAGATACCAAATTTGCAGCAAGTGAAAGTTTAGTGAATGAATTTTCATTTGATCAAGTCCAAAGTGTGTGGAAAGAACTCGGTGATGAGTACTTCATTAAAGAATCTGCCGATGAAATTGCATGGCACACACGCGCCATTTTACAACACGGTGATAATCCTGCACCTTTAGTGCTCATGCGTGCGCACCGAAAAGCAGCACAAGATGCCGTTCAACTATTCATTTATACCCGTGACCAACCCAATTTATTTGCAACCACTGTCGCTGTACTCGACAAAATGAATCTTGATGTTCAAGATGCACGTATTATTACTGCAAGCACATCATTTAGCCTAGACACCTATGTGGTTCTTGATCGTTTTGGCACTTTACTGACCGATCCTGATCGTGAATTAACCGTTAAAGAAGCACTCGTCAAGGCATTGAGTAATTCCGATGTTTATCCGGGCTTAATGCAACGACGTATACCCCGTCAGCTACGTCACTTCGAAATTGAAAATACAGTTGATGTCACGCTCAACGAAGTATTACAACAAAATATGGTCGAAATTTCTACGCTTGACCAACCCGGTTTACTTGCAAAAATAGGCGGGATCTTTATGATGCAAGGGCTTGATATTCATTCTGCACGTATTGCGACACTCGGAGAAAAAGCCGAAGATATTTTCTTTGTGACCAAAAAAGATGGCATACCACTTAATGCAGAAGAAGCACAAATTTTTGCTGAGCAACTAAAGTCTGCACTCGATGAAGCATCGAGTCAGGTCTTTAGTCAGCATTAAGACTTTGGCTTGAATATTCAAGCTAAATAAAATGACCTAAGTATTGTTCATAAAAAAGCGAGTCAATTAAAATGCCTCGCTTTAATTTTCTAAACTTTATATCACGGCACTTTTATTGATGCTGATACTTGTATTCATTCCAATGTAACTTGCCATCAAACTTCACGATATCAATGCCTATCCAAACATTTGATTCATTGCATCCTTAACCATCTTCATACCAAGATAGACCGCAGAATATAGGTTTATGAAATGTATATCGTTTAAGGTTTTAATAAGTATCAGGTTTAAATTTTTTTAGAATCAGGTGATTGGAATTCACTAGTCCAAGTCGCATTACTAATTATAGGAATAATAATCAATACCTAAAATCCTATACGACCTTATCCAATCTCTATCCACATCTATTTCTCTGTGTCAATTGATTCCAATTGCACTGAAAAATACTTAAAATGCCAACAATTGTTAAAACATTAACGCATTGATATACAATTCAACAGAGTATGGCGTGAGTAAGGATTATTAAGTATATGGCATTATTTGCAGTCATTGGTTTAGGAAGTTTCGGGGAAGCGGTTGCACTCGAACTCACAAACTTAAATCACGATGTCATCGGAATTGATACACTCAAAAAAAATGTAGAAAATATTGCCGATAGAATCAGTCATGCCGTCATTGCTGATGCAACTGATGAGCACGTGCTAGACGAGCTGAATATCAAAAATTGTGATGCCGTTGTGGTCGCGATTGGTGAGGACATTGAAGCAAGTATTTTATGTGTATTACATTTAAAAAATCTTGGTATTGAAAAGATTTTTGTAAAAGCCAAATCAAAATCTCATCACATGATTTTATCGCATTTAGGTATTACTAAAATTATTCATCCTGAAGAAGATATGGGAATCCGTATTGCGCAGAACCTGAGTTATCCGATGGTTCGACGCTATATGGCGCTCAACAATGAACACTATATTGTGAAAATTGAAATTGGAATCAATTTACAAGGTGCTCAATTTGCAACACTAATGGAAGAAGCTGACGGACTTAAAACATTATTATTACAACGTGGCTCGCATGTACTATATGAAATTGCACCAGGAACAATTTTGCAGGAAAAAGATATTCTGATTATTGAAGGGCCTGTCGAAATGCTCCGTAAACTCTCCACACGTTTCCTGTAAATAAGGAAGACTATGAGATTATCTAAACATGAGTTGATCGATAAAAAACAAAACCGCATCAATCTCAGCCCACCGAGTCTACTTGCACTCGGCTTTTTAAGTTTTATCATTGTTGGAACAATTTTACTCAAATTGCCTTTTGCCAATCATGGCGATGTCGATTGGATGGAAGCCCTTTTTACAGCGACTTCTGCAACGACAATTACAGGCTTGTCAGTAGTCAATGTAGGTGATGCTTATACCTTGTTTGGCAAAATTATCATCATGCTACTCATTCAATGCGGTGGCTTAGGTTTTATGACTTTTGCCATTTTAGCAGCACTTAGTTTGTCGCCTAAAGTGGGCTTAAAACAACAAATTATGGCGCAAGAAACCATTGGGCAGACAAGTCTTGCTCGAGCAACCTTCACTGCAAAAGGCGTACTCATCTATTCTTTATTTTTTGAAGGCGTAGGGACGATTATTCTCACCATGGCATGGATGGAACATTATGATTTTAAGCATGCTTTCTTCTATGCCTTGTTTTACAGTATTTCAGCTTTTAATAATGGTGGATTTTCCCTTTTCCCCAATAGCTTGATGAGCTTCTCCGATCAATATATGGTCACATTTACCATCAGTATGCTTTATATGGTGGGTGGTTTAGGCTTTCTTGTCCTCATGGATATTAAGCGTGCTAAACGATGGAAAACGCTTTCCACCAACAGTAAACTCATTTTATCGACCATTGCAGGACTTAATCTCTTTGCATTTATCACCATTTGGGCTCTTGAAGCAGGAAATCCACTGACGCTTGCTCCAATGTCGATTGGCGACCAAGCTTTAAATGCATGGTTCCATGCCACAGTACCACGCTCTTCAGGTTTTAACAGTCTAGAAGTCAGTAGCATGACCGATGCTTCAACGCTCGTTACCATGATGCTGATGTTTATTGGTGGTGGTTCACTCAGTACCGCAGGTGGGATTAAAGTCGGTACATTTATTATTATGGTACTCAGCGTAATCACCTTTTTAAGGCGTTCAGATGAGTTAACTGTCTTTAAGCACAGTATTCCCCATCATACAACCTTTAAAGCCTTAGCTGTAATTGCCATTACGTCTACACTTATTTTGATTGGCTTTTTTACTCTACTCATTCTTGAACCCAATAAACGTTTTTTAGACCTATTGTTTGAGGCTGTTTCCGCTGCCTGTACTGTTGGTTTATCTCGTGGTGTGACCGAAGATTTAGGACATGCCAGTCAATTTGCCTTAATTCTACTCATGTTTGCAGGACGACTTGGACCGCTTACCCTCGCCTATCTAATTGCAACACCGAAAAAGAGTCGAGTCAGCCATCCTTCGACAGAAATTCAGATTGGTTAATCATCTAACTATTCACCTAATCAAAATTAAAGATATAAAAATACCGCTACAAGACTTTTTCTTATAGCGGTATTTTTATGCAATATAATTCAGATTAATAAGCATTCATCAAAGAAACACCCAACCCGACATAAGTCGCACGATGGTTATAATCAATTAGACTTTCACCATATCCATCAAAGATTTGGAAGTTACCACGCAGTTTACCTTTAATTGGGAATGTCCAATCAAATTGCACTGCACCATGTGAATCATCACCACCTTTAAGTGAATGACGCAACATCAAGGAGAAATCATGTTCATTCCAACGGTAGAATCCAGTGATATCACCACGCCCGACATAATCTTTAATATCAGGATTATTATCATCCTTAAAGTCTTCATCAAGACGATACCAAGGACGCACCATTAAGGCAAAATTATCTTTTTCAAAACCGAGATTTAACATTACACGGTTCCAACTACGTGACAGTGGATCTGAACGACCATTAGATTGATGGTTCAATGTCAAACCAAGTAAGCGACCATTTAAACCCAAAAGATTATAATTTGTACGGAAAATTAAGCTTGCTTCAGGTTCATAATTGGTTTCACGAAATGGACGAGATTCGTCTTCATTATAAACCTGCCAACGTGATGACTGGGTATAACCAATCCACAAATCACCATTATCTCCAATCAAATTTTCAACCGCTTTAGTTTTCAAAGAAATTTGAAACTTTGCCTCAGTCGATTTTAAATCTTGATCTTCTGTCACCGTATTGTCAGGGTTTGGGCTATGTGGAAATTCATTTTTATTGCTCGTCCAAAACGCAGGTAATAAATAAACAGGTTGATTAGCCCGAATATTCCATGTCCCCAATTTACTATCTGCTGCAAGCTCCCATCGTTTATCCAATAGCGATGAGTTAGGATCTAACCGATCACCATGAATGGCGAATAAGTTTTCAACCTTCTGTCCAATTTTACCTTTCAAAGTATCTGGTTCTAACTTCACAACTTCAGTTGCTAACACTTCAGCTGCACGCTGTTCAGATACAATCACGGGGGCAACAACATTCGGGGTACGAAATATTTTATCGTAACACACTAAACGATCTGCATTTGACTCCAAAGCAGCACATGCTTGGCTACTCGCTGGGTTAATCAATATAGAATCATCTGCATGTGTTGCAGTCACAAAACCAAAACTGAGCATCATTAAAACGCTCAGATTTAATGGTGTGCGTTCAAAAGTGCTGAACGACATAAGGCTCTCCTGATATAAATATCAAAGAATAGGCACACTCTATTCCATCCTCTATTTTCTTCATGCTGCTTTGAAAATTTTCCAAAACAGCATCAAGAAAAATAGAGCAACGATTAACCCTGATGGATGGTGCCTAATAATTAATTTACTTTTTTAATTTCAAAGCCAAGTTGTTCCAGTGTTTCTTTGCGAGCAACGGGAGCAACCACAGCTTTTACCGGTTTTTGTTCTACTAAATACGTTTGTGTAACACGCTTTAAATCTTCTAACGTTACATTCAACAAACGAGCACGTAAGGTTCTACGGAAAGCTGGCGTTCGACCATGTAGTAATGCATAACATGCTGTAATTGCCTCACCTGCAGGCGAACCTGGTTTATCCATACTTGAAACAAGACCCAAAATTGCTTCTTCAAGCTGATGTGGTTTCTGTTCTGTATTGAGCAGCCAATGAACACTTGCTTCAAAATCTGCAAATGTTTCTGCTAAACGTGGATCACGGTAGCTATAAAAACGGAAAGCACAAGCATTGCCGTCATAGCTTGCACCACCGCCATAAGCACCACCTTTTTCACGAATGGCACTATGCAAGAATCCATTACGTAAATAACCTGCTAAAACCATCAGAGGTGCAGCATCTGCATGTGCAACTTCCACAGCAGGATATGCCGATGCACAAAATTGTACATTGGCTTGAATCAACCATGCTTGGTCATTCTGACTAACTTCAGGCTCAACTTCAGTCAATAATACAGGCGAACGATCCACCGCTAATTTATTCCAAACTTCCTGAACTTCTTCAACAAGATGTTCAGATTGATGTTCTTCACAAACGAGTAAAAATTGCTTTGGTGCAAGAAGTAAACCACGGTGAATGGCTTGTAACTCATTGATCAAGTTTTGATAAGCCGATTCATCTTGCTCAATATTGGTCACTAATTGGGTTAACCAATTTAATGCACCCAAACCCGTATTATCATAATCACGCTTTGCGAGCGCACTCATATTACGCGAGGCAATTTGCATCGCATAACTATGTCCTGAATCTGACAAACGTGATGCCCAACGTGTTTTACGTTGCTGCAATAGTTCAACTATACGATCTTTTTCATCAAAACGTAGTTGCTCAAATGCCAATTTCAACAGTTGAATGGCATCCAACTTCCCTGTCAATGATTTTGTGGTTAAGGTCAACCAAGCGGTAATTTTACCTTTATCATCAACTTTTGAACGCAGTGATGCGCCCATGCCTAAACCACCACTCACTGCAGTTTGTCGTTGTTGGAATTCTAAATAACCATATTCACCTGCTCCCACTTCTCCCATCAAAATAGACAGTAAATTGAAATATGGTGACAATACAATTTGCTCAGGAATCTGTACCAAAACTTGTTGATAATAGATACCGTTAGTTCCCGCATGATACAAATTCAGTGGAAAATCTGTGCCATTAGAAATAATTTCACGCAATTGACCTGAAACAATTGCCAATTCAGCAGGAATATCATCTAAACCCACTTTAGGCAATAAATCTAAATCATCAGGCGTTTCTTGACGAATTTTCAATGCTTCAGTCTGTTTAATGATTTCAGCTTTTTCTTGCTCTGTTAACTTTTGACCCAGTTCAGCTAAACGCGCTTTTTCAGCAGCAGCTTCTATTGCCGATTTTTCAGCATCAGGCACTAAAGTCATTTGTACACGGTGAGGATTATCTAACAAATAGGTTTGTATCAAATTTGACAACCACATTGGGTCTTTCAATTCTTCTTTCACACTCGCAATTGCGGTATCAACATCCCACACATCTACAGGATCATTGTGGTGAATTGCACTACCTAAACCATTCAGAATTAGGCTTAAACCATATGGTGTACCATCACCATTAATTTCACGTTGATGTAATTCTATTTGATGTAAAATTGCGTCAACCATTGCAGGGTCGGCAGGTTTTGATGCCATATCTTTAAGGACATCCAACACACCATTTTTAAAGGTTTCAGCATGTTCAGGGTTAGAACCTTGTACAGCACAATAGAACGTCATTTCAAAGTTGGAATCATCCACACCCATGAAAGGTCCTGTCGACTGTGCATAACCACATGTTTCTAAATAATGACGCAGTGGTGAAGCTGAATCTTCAAGTAGAATACCTTCCACCAAACGCATACCTAAACGCAATTTGATTTCACTCGCTTTAGGTAATAACCATGCAAGTACATGATAGGTTTTGTCTGTTAAATCTTCGGCATCAACTGCATAATTTTCAGTGACTTCAATTGGTGCAACCAAACGTTGTTCTTCAACCGAATAAAGCGTTTCACCTTTTTCAAAACGTGACAATGCCAACTGTTCAAACTGATCTTGCAAATGATATGCCGTTTGATTACCAAAAGTCATAAACACCGCATTGCTTGGGTGATAATGCGATTTGTAAAAATCGACCAATTCCTCATAAGTTAAATCAGGAATGTCTTTTGGATCACCACCTGAATTGTAGTGATAAGTCGTTTTAGGAAATAAATGATGCGCCAATTGATGATACAACTGATCTGAAGGTGAGCTCATTGCCCCTTTCATTTCATTGAATACGACACCTTTATATACAGGCTCGCCATTTTCAAGTTCAACACGAATGCCTTCTTGAGCAAAATCAAGCGGATTTAAATTGGCTGCAAATGCTGCATCCATATACACTTCAAGTAAGTTTTGAAAGTCTTTTTTATTCTGCGTTGCAAATGGATACGCAGTCCAATCTGCTGCAGTAAATGCATTCATAAACGTATTAAGTGAACGACGAATCATTAAAAAGAATGGATCACGTACGGGAAACTTTGCTGAACCACACAATGCTGTATGTTCTAAAATGTGCGCTGCACCCTTAGAATCCATAGGTTGCGTGCGAAACGCAACAAGAAAAACATTTTCATCGTGCTCAGTCGCCAAATGAAAATGCATTGCACCAGTCACTTTATGTTTATATTCGGACACCAATATGTCTAAAGCGTCTACATGGTGTTGACGTACCAACTGAAACGCAGGATGAACAGTTTGAGTTAAGGTTTCAGTGACATCTACAGTCATGCGATCTCCAATAGGAATGATTATTTATTATCGATCAGTATACCTTAAACTCTAATTATTGGGCTTCATTGTTATGATTAATTCATAGTTGAATTGTCAAGATTTAATCTAGATAATTTAATCTGTCTAAATCTTACGATTACTGAGATTTCAAGATCACAGTTTAACCCGCAGATTCTCGTAAATCTGGGTTGGGATTAAACTTTTCAGCCATCCAAATACACAGTAAAATTGCCAATAAAAGTACTGCTGATGCAGTGAAGCGGCTTAAAGCCAAACCACCATGATCAATCGGCTTATCAAGAAAGTCCCCAACTACTGCACCAAGTGGACGAGTCAATACAAATGCACTCCAAAACAACAAGGTCCGTGAAATATTCGTCCAAAAATATAATGCAAGAATAACTAAAATGAGCCCTGTATATAAGAAGATTCCGCCACTATATCCCAAACCTGCAGTATCAGCAGACCAATCACCCAAGGCTGTACCGAGCGTTTGTGAAAAAGTAATAGTTAACCAATAAAATAATTCTGCTCGTGGATAATTGACACTATGCGGTGAAATACTGTCTTCGACTTTGTACCATATAAACAATGATATCAGCACTAGACTGAGTAAAAGTGAACTTCCTCCAACATAACCAATGCCGAGCGAACGATCGACCAAATCTGCCAAAGTTGTACCCACAGTGGTACTTGCAATAATGGTGAACCAATACAAATAAGGATGATAGCGTTTCGAGCGGATTTGTAAAAAGACCAGTCCAATAAAAATCACCGCGAATATCAGTGTCCCGACCAAATATCCCAAATTTAACGACATCGATACCGCATCACCTGCGGTTTCACCGAAAGTAGTAGCAAAAATTTTGGTCACCCAAAACAAAGCGGTAATTTGCGGGACTTTACTCAACAGATTTGAAAAATCGGGTTGATTTAAAACAGTTGTATTATTCATTTTTCTAACCACTGCATACATCATTATAAATTATAATTATTTTGATCTACTTTGCTTAAACGAATATGAAGCTATCATGAAAGCCACATGAATACGGTCATTGCTCAATATTCACAATCAAACCAAAAAGTGAACTATAAAAACAAAAAAATCAGCCTCATAATAATGAAACTGATTTTATGAATGAACCTTTAATAGGCTTAAATATTAGCCTAAAATCATTGAATCAACTCAATATATTTTGAATTAAAATTACTGAATTAAGTACTTGAAATAATTATAGTTTGAGTGATTTTCCACATAAACATAATTTTGCTTTTGATAAAAAATTTCCGCTTGCTTGGTGTGCGTATTTAGACACAAAGCTGAAAACTGCGGTTTTGCCATACTTTCAAGTTTTAACAATAACTGTTTACCAATGCCATGCTTACGATACTCAGGCAATACATAGAACAAGCGCACACGACCAATACGGCTTGGCTCACCATTATCGCTGTGTTGAATGTTTAAACCACCACATGCCACTAATTTTTCATCATCATATGCCGTTAAAAAAAATTCACCCGTCTCTGTAAAACGATTTTTACCATTTGTATAATCTTCAATTAAACGATGTAAAAACTGAAAACCATCCTGTGCAGCACTGTCCGCAAGTACTTGCATTTGTGTAGGTAAAGTTTCAGCTTTTTCAATCACGATATTCATTTGCCTATATCCCTAAAGACTTCCGTCGCCTAGATTACTCAAAAAAACAAAAGCAGTGCTGAATTTTATTCAGCAAACTACAGTAAAAGTTAGCATTAGTGTAAACTTTGCTTTTTTAACATTATTGTGTGATGACGAACATGGCTACAGTTGACTTTTTTGCAATTGGTAACGCGCTTATCGATCAGGAATTTCGAGTATCTGACGACTTTTTAAATCAACAGAACTTGCAAAAAGGTACAATGCAACTGACAGATGGTGATACACAGGCGACTTTATACCAACTATTACAAGCAAACCAACAATACAAAGGACAAGCCTCAGGTGGTTCTGCTGCTAATACAACCGTAGCATTTAGTGCGCTTGGCGGTTCAGCATTTTACGCATGTCGTGTCGGTAATGATGACTTGGGCACTTTATACTTAGATGGTTTGAATGAAGCAAAGATTCAAACAACTGAAAAATCAATCAGCGAAGGTGTTACAGGTACTTGTATGGTACTCGTAAGTGATGATTCTGAACGTACAATGCATACTTATTTGGGTATTACTGCAGAACTCAGCGCAGATCAAATTGATTTTGAACCACTCAAAACTGCAAAATGGCTCTACATTGAAGGATACCTTGCAACGAGTGATACTGCTCGTTTAGCAGTAAAACAAGCGCGTCAAATTGCTCGTGAATGTGGCGTCAAAATTGCATTAACACTGTCTGACCCTGCTATGGTGCAATATGCACGTCAAGGCTTAGATGAGTTGCTAGATGATGGGGTTGATCTAATTTTCTGTAATGAAAATGAAGCTTTATTGTACACAGAAACTGACCATATTGATGTTGCTCTAGAAAAATTAAAATTACTAAGTAATGATGTTGTCATTACACTAGGTAGTAAAGGAGCTTTAGTGGCCAATACTGAACAGCACCTTCAAGTTGCTGGTCGTAAAGTAATAGCTGTCGATACCAATGGTGCTGGTGATGCATTTTCAGGTGCTTTCCTTTATGCTCTAAACAATGGCGAAGATATTCAAACTGCTGCTGAATTAGCGATTCTAATTTCAAGCGAAGTTGTTTCTCAGTTTGGTCCACGCCTTGATATTCAAGACTATGCCAAGTTACAGGCAACACTTAAAAGAGAAGCTGTATAAATGAATAAGATTGCCATGACAGAAGAAATTCCAGAGCGTGAAGCACGTGCATTTGATACAGATGATGGTAGAACTATTTTCATCACACAACGCGATGGTGCGTACTATGCCTATAATAATTTATGTCCGCATTTACAAACTGAATTGGAATTTCTCGAAAACCAATTTTTAGATCGTGATGGTGAATATATCGAATGCTCAACTCACGGCGCACTCTTTGATGTCGAAAGTGGTGAATGTATTTCAGGGCCATGTCAGGGTGATTTCCTTGAAAAAGTCAAAATTGATGTACATTCTGATGGCGGTATTTATATCGTTAAAGACTAAGTCTAAACTAGCCCATTTCATATAATGGGCTTTCATTTATATAGGACAGCCATGCTTGAATTCTTTTTAGAACCAGACTTAATGCCTTTTCATATCAGTGTATTGGTATTAATTCTACTTAGCATGGCGGAAACCTTTGGTTATTATATTGGATTACGTCCAAGCACATTCCTCAAGCGAATTTTACCCGATTGGCTCACCCACTCCCCCCTGATTCAGGTCAAATTTGCCAGAGTACTGATTTTTGTTTTCTTACTCATCAATTTCAGTTTTGCTGGCTACTTTTTACAACTAAGCCTTTATGCCATACAAAATCAATTTTCGACTTGGTACTACGTCATTTTACCTGCATTATTGATTGCCATTTTCTTTACTGTTTTTATGATCCACTGCCTAGATCAGGTTATTAAGCCTAAGCTATATGCTACCCAGACTAACCTACTCGGTCGCTTAGCCACAGTATCGAGTGGCAATGCCCGACCGGGCTTTTCTGCTCAAGCACGCGTCCGAGATGAATTTGGACAACTGCATTACATTCAAGTTGAACCTGAATTTGGGGAACTTGAATTTCAATCTCAAATCATTTTAATTCGCTTTAAGAAATCACATTACATTGCGAAAAAAATCTCACATTCAAATGAACTTTCAAACCTAGACCAGTTCTAAATGTTTTGTCATTTTTATAAAACAATACTATGCATATCAGCACATCTATCTTTTTCAGCACCACAATTGTATAAGTTTTAAACATTCAGCAGTGGGTTTTGGCTCCGATTCAATAAACTCAAAGCACAAATTTGTTTAAAATACAAACAAATTTTAAATTACTGATACTAAAGACAATAAAAATAATTCATTTAAATTATTATTTAATGTGTCTAATTTTATATTTTAACTTACATTCAATCTTCCTCAATTTAAATAGGAAAATGAGCTCTACGTGTGCAAAAAAATCACATATCAAACCATTTTAGTTGGTTTTAATTTTTTAAATATAAGCATTTTAGTCGGGTTTATATTCATTAATTCCAAGCAATTCAATCAACTTTAAAAACAAATACTTATAGTATATTTTTTATTTTAAAAAATCATAACACATTGAATTAAATAACAAAAATAATATAATTTTATTTTAATTATTTTATCTATTTATTTTATATCTCATTTCGTTTAATAATATAAATATATTCAGACAGTAGGCTTAATCATGAGCTTAAAATCCCCTGATTTAAATCGCCAATTAGTCAAAGAAATTACAATCATTTTAATAATTAAGATTGTGCTTTTAATGACTATCAAACACATTTGGTTTGATGCACCGACGATTCCAAAAAATTTTGATAACCAAGTTGCTGAGCGTATTGCTGGCAGTCCTTCCCAAATCAAGGAGACACGTTGATGATTTCTGAAAGCGTGGTCGATCTTTCGCGGTTCCAATTCGCAATGACCGCAATGTATCATTTTATTTTTGTACCTCTGACTCTAGGCCTAGCTTTCCTGCTTGCCATTATGGAAACGACTTATGTCATTTCTGGCAAAGAAATTTATAGGGATATGACTAAATTTTGGGGCAAACTCTTCGGTATTAACTTTGCCTTAGGTGTGACGACTGGTTTAACCATGGAATTCCAGTTCGGTACAAACTGGGCGTACTATTCCCACTATGTAGGGGATATTTTCGGTGCGCCACTTGCTATTGAAGGATTAATGGCATTCTTTTTAGAATCAACTTTTATTGGTTTATTCTTCTTTGGCTGGGATCGCCTGTCTAAAGTTCAACATTTAGCGGTAACTTGGCTTGTTGCATTAGGTTCAAATTTATCTGCATTATGGATTTTAGTTGCCAATGGTTGGATGCAAAATCCTGTCGGTTCAGAATTCAATTTTGAAACCATGCGTATGGAACTGGTAGATTTTGGTGCACTGATTTTCAACCCTGTTGCCCAAGTAAAATTTGTTCATACAGTTTCTGCGGGTTATGTCACGGGTGCAATTTTTGTATTGGCTATTTCAAGCTATTACATGTTGAAAAAACGTGATTTACCCTTTGCTCGTCGCTCTTTTGCAATTGCCGCAATCTTTGGTTTAGCGTCGACACTTTCTGTCATTTTGCTCGGTGATGAATCTGGCTACGAGTTAGGTGATGTACAAAAAACAAAATTGGCTGCAATTGAATCTGAATGGGAAACACATCCAGCACCTGCACCATTTACATTGTTTGGTATTCCAAATCAGGAAGAACAACGTACTGACTATGCTATAAAAATACCTTATGCAATGGGGATTATTGCCACTCGTTCACTTGACAAAGAAGTGACCGGTCTGAAAGATTTGATGGTTCAACATGAAGTCCGTATCCGCAATGGTATGATTGCATACAGTGAACTTGAACAGCTTCGTGCTGGCGATCGCTCTCCTGAGCTGATGGCTTCTTTTAAAGAAAATCAAAAAGATTTAGGCTATGGCTTACTTCTGAAAAAATATACTGACAAAGTAACTGATGCTTCTGAAGATCATATCAAAGCAGCAACAAAAGATACGATTCCAAATGTGACTGCATTGTTCTTCTCTTTCCGTGCCATGGTTGCTTCTGGTTTCCTTATGCTTTTACTGTTTATCCTTGCAACCTATGCAGTGGCAAAACGTAATGCAGAAAATAAACCCTGGTTACTCAAATTTGCTTTGTTTGCCCTGCCACTTCCTTGGATTGCAGCACAAACAGGTTGGTATGTGGCTGAAGGTGGTCGTCAACCGTGGACGATTGGTGAAGTACTCCCTACACACTTATCAGCCTCTAGCTTAAGTACGGGTGATGTATGGGGCTCAATCATCGCATTGGCAGCGTTCTATACCGTGTTACTGATTATCGAAATGTATTTGATGATTAAGTTCTCACGCCTTGGACCAAGTTCGCTACATACAGGAAAATATCACTTCGAAAAACTTGAAGCGGCACAACAAGAAAAAGTTGAAGGAGCGCAATCATGATCGAATATGAACTGCTCAAAATAATTTGGTGGGTGTTGGTTGGTGTATTGCTTATTGGTTTTGCGCTTACTGATGGCTTTGATATGGGCTCAATGGCACTTATGCCATTTGTCGGTAAAAATGATGAAGAACGCCGTGCTGCAATCAATACGATTGCACCACACTGGGAAGGCAACCAAGTTTGGTTTGTGACTGCAGGTGGTGCTCTCTTTGCTGCATGGCCAATGGTTTATGCAACAGCCTTTTCTGGGATGTATTGGGCGCTGTTATTGGTTTTATTTGCACTGTTCTTACGACCAGTCGGTTTTGACTACAGATCTAAACTCCACAATACACAATGGCGCACATCTTGGGATTGGGGTTTATGTGTAGGTGGTGCAGTACCCGCTTTAGTCTTCGGTGTAGCCTTCGGCAATATGTTCTTGGGCGTTCCATTTACTCTAGATGAAACTGTTCGCTCAACCTATACTGGCAGTTTCTTTGCACTCCTCAATCCATTTGCATTGGTCTGTGGTCTAGTCAGCTTATCTATGCTGTGTGCACATGGTGGTGCGTGGCTCATGCTTCGTACAGATGGTGATTTACGTAAACGCTCTGCGAAAGCAACACAATTGATGGGTATCATCTTTCTTGTTTGCTTCTTAGGCGCAGGCGCATGGTTATACTTCGGTAATATCGAAGGTTATACTTTAGCGCAACCCTTCAACACCAACGGCGTTGCAAACCCACTTGCAAAAGAAGTATTAACAACAGGCAACCATGGTTGGATGAATAACTACACACTCTATCCAATCACTATGCTTGCTCCTCTTGCTGCAATTCTAGGTGGAATTCTCATCGTCCTAGCTGCAGGTAAAGACAAAGCAGGCTTGAGCTTTATGGGTTCAACATTAGCAGTGACTGGTTCTATTTTAACAGCAGGTTTTGCTTTATTCCCATTCCTCATGCCTTCGAGTATTAATCCGACTGCAAGTTTAACCATGTGGGATGCTGTTTCTAGTAAAAATACACTCACTGTAATGACCGTAGTTGCAGGTATTTTTGTTCCACTGATCTTGCTCTATACAACTTGGTGCTATTATAAGATGTGGGGCGTAATCACAAATAAACATATTCAAGAAAATACACACACCCTCTATTAAGGCTGTGTTCAAGGAGAATAAATATGTGGTATTTCGCTTGGATTCTTGGAGTTTTGATGGCATGTTTCGCAGGTGTATTGAGTGCACTATATATCGAGCATCATCAAGACTTAGATGAGGAATAAAATATGACTGAAGTGACAATGACAACTGAAGAAAAAAAGCCGAATAAGATCGCAATGGCCGTTTCATTTTTGTTGGCATTGCCTCTTGCAGCTGTATTATTAATACATCCAGGTGCCATGTTGGATGCGAATGGTGAATATAGCCACAGTGCGATGATGTATATCATGATCGGCATTTCAGGTGGCTTTATTCATGGTGTTGGTTTTATTCCTAGGTTTTGGCTTTGGAAATGGTTATTTAGCCCATTTGTTGCATGGCCACTCATGTTATGGGGCTATTACACTTGGTTCTTTGCCTAGTAGTACATTAAATAGAAAAACCCTGATAATTCAGGGTTTTTTTACAGTCTATTTTAAATTCTATTTTTTGAAATCACTTTTTTCATCTCAACCAAATATAAATCTACAATTGGAGTTCCAACATTAGCATTTAAAGGATACTCATCCACCACACCTGTTAATACATAACCACGGCGTTCATAATAGGATATCAACTCAGAACGTACACTAAGCACCCACATTACCAATACGTTTATATATTGATGCTCATTCGAAACATAATCTTCTACAAATGCCAGTACTTTTCTACCTAAACCTAGGTTTTGATGATTTGGCGAAATAGCAAAAGTACCTATTTCCACATCTACTTGGTCAAATGTCAGACCTATACAAGCAACAATTTCATTAAATGACTCGACCACCCATAACTGAAAATGCTCCTGTTTAGTGACTGCTTCAATTGCACAAAGTTAATTCTCTCTCCAACAACAATATCAGCCTCACTCGTCCAGTTATGACCTTCAGTCTGCCGATAAGCCAAATTAATCAGCTTAACCAGATGATTTAAATCGAATGATTGTGCAATGCGGAATTTTAGTTCGCTCATATTAAATCTTTATTTTTTGCAAAATTTAAGAATAAATATCACAACTTCATAACTAATTAAAAAGAATGATAAAAATTAAATACTGTTCTTCAACTTATCGAAAAGAAGAAAGACCACGTTCATGGTCTCAAAACTTTATTCAATTGTTATTGAGTTGCAAGCCAACTCATAAATTTCTGGCGTTCAACTTTGGAAGCTTTTTGCCAAATCTGAATCAATTGCTGATCTGCAGTAGAAATTGCACTACGTGAACCACCTACTACCACTGGGGTCACTGTTTCTACAGCAACAGGTACATTCGCATTAACTGTATTATTTGCATATATGGGTGCAGGTTGATTATTGGCTGTTTTATTTGTTCCTGTTAAGTCTACAACTTTAGCAAAGATACCCGAGCTGAGCCACGACTTTGCTTCATTATTCACACCTGTTTGCTGCACGATCATTTTTTTATTTTTATCATAAATTGCAACTGTAGGTTGTATTGCAAAAGCCTTGCCTTCATCAAAATTACGAGGTGCATTAACCAACGCCAATTGATAAGTCTGCCCATCTTTTAAATCTGGCGCAGTTACTGTGACGATACCTGATTTCAAAATATCGTGCTCGCCACTTAAATGTTCAAAATACTGCTGATAACGCACACTCAGTGCAACCTGTCCAGCATCTACTTTATATTCATTTTTTTTTGAACGAAATAATCCCGTATTCACTTCTTGATCATTCACTGCCAATAATACAATTTCTTCAGGTGCAGAAATCGTCACTGCTGCAAAAACCGATCCACTCAGTAGCGAACCACAAACTAAACCTAACGCTGCAATGCCGTATTTAAAACCCATATCATTTTTCTCTTTTGTCAAAAAACTTTAAAAATCACATTATGCATGGCACTATGCCTCGTCTGAATGACAGTTTTATGACAATCTTAAAATCTGAAACAGCTAGATAAAATAATCTATACTTTTTAAATACATAAAAAAGAGTGCCTAGGCACTCTTTGAAATTCATAATATCAAACTAAATTAGTTAAACGTTTTAAAACGATGTTCATCATTAATAAAGGCTTTTTCACCTGCAGGTGCTTCAATTGAACCAAATACTAATTGTGCACGAAGTTTCCAATCCGCAGGAACATTAAATGTTGCAGCAACCTCAGCATCAACGATTGGATTGTAATGTTGTAAAGATGCACCAACGCCTGCTTCAGACAATGCTGTCCATGTTGCAAATTGTGCAATTGCTGTTGAATGCTCAGACCATACTGGGAAGTTATCTGCATAAAGTGCAAACTGTTCTTGTAAGTTTTTGATCACACTTGTATCTTCATAAAATAAGACTGTGCCAGCGCCTGCAATAAAGCTATTAATTTTTGCACTTGTACTTGGAAAAGCAGCCTCAGGAACCATTTTACGTAAAGTTTCTAACACGATTGTCCAAAATTTAACGTGAGAGTCACCAAATAAAATCACAGCACGAGAAGACTGCGAGTTAAAGGCTGATGGGCTTTGTTTAATTGCTTCTTTTACTATAGTTTCAATTTTTGCATGATCAATTGGAACATTTTTACCAATTGCATAAATTGTACGACGTGCTGTAATTTGATCGATAAATGACATTGGTTGCTTCCTATTTTATAACCTTATTTCGGTGTTCGTTTTTAAGATGAAGTCAGTGTATGCGATGTTAATGACACCGTCAGCAGTATTCAAATAACAAAGTGTTCTATTTATGCAACAATATTGTTATCGCTTACAATGTAATCGGCTCAATTTATTTAAAAGCAAATACTATATACGTGACTATTTATACTATTCATTTGAAATATAAATTATCATCTTCCAAATTAAACTGAATCACTAAAGACTTTAAATAAGCAACCATCCTCCAATTCAGATTTAGCAATAGCAGGTTTCACAATTGAGCCAAAAACCAACTGTGATTTAAACTGCCAACTATCAGGCAAATCAAACATTTTTGCCGTTTCATGATTAATATTAGGATTGTAATGATGTAGTGATGCACCTAATCCTGTACTTGATAATGCTGTCCATACTGCAAATTGCACCATGCCTGAGGTTTGTTCAGACCAAATTTCGAAATTATGTGCTTGTAGAGGCTTCTGTTTTTGTAATGTTTGAATGACCGCCTGATCTTCAAAAAAGAGTACCGTCCCATATGCCGAACTACAACGATCCAATTTCACCGATGCACCCTCAAATATACGTTCAGGTAATTGGTTACGTTGAATATTACGTACCATTTCCCAAAATTTATAATGTGCATGTTCAAGTAATATAACAACACGCGCACTCTGTGCATTTTGTGCCGAAGGACAACAACGTACAGCTTGCTTAATCAATTCAGTTAAATATTCAGGACTATGACTCACACGATTACTTAAGGCATAAATACTGCGACGCTTACGCATATCAGCTAATAAATCATATTCTTTTTCTTCAATATTTTTCTTTTTAAAAATCACATCGGTCGATATATCAGTTTTGAGTACTTGCCCCAAGCGCGTTAAAATTGTCATTTAGAATCCCTCTCAGTCAGGCAAATAAACCCATAAATTTTATATGGATATATTAGCTTGAATGTGAATATTCAACTAATTAAAGCACAATCTAATGTATATTTTTAAAGCAGTTAAATCACTCAAAAACAAAAAACCCCACTATTTGTAGGGTTTTTCATCAAAAAACTATTTTATTTATCTTTTAATGCATTAAGCACCATTCAAAACAATCAATTATTTATCCGTTTCAAATAATGCAGCAACAAATGCTTTTGCTGAGAATGGGCGTAAATCATCAATTTTTTCACCTACACCAATGAAACGAATAGGTACATGTGTACGACTTGCAATATTAAATAACACACCACCTTTTGCTGTACCATCCAACTTAGTAATGGTTAAACCCGTCAAACCGACCGCCTCATCAAATGTTTCCACTTGATTTATGGCGTTTTGACCTGTTCCAGCATCAACAACGAGCATTATTTCATGTGGCGCAGTCGCATCAATTTTTTGCATCACACGTTTCACTTTAGTCAATTCTGACATTAAGTTACTTTTGTTATGTAAACGCCCTGCTGTATCGGCAATAAGAACATCAACACCCTTAGCACGCGCGCTTTCAAATGCATCAAAGATTACAGAAGCTGAGTCAGAACCATGTCCCTGCGCAACCACAGCAATGTTGTTACGCTCACCCCAGATTTGTAATTGTTCAGTTGCTGCAGCACGGAATGTATCACCTGCTGCTAACATAACTGTTTTACCTTCACCTTGTAGGCGTTTCGCAAGTTTACCAATAGTCGTAGTTTTACCTACACCATTTACACCTACCACCAAAATCACATATGGACCTTTATTTGGATCAATATGTAAAGGTTTCACACGTGGTGCAAGTAATGCAACCAATTCTTCTTGCAGTGCTTTATATAAAGAATGCGAATAAATCAAATCACCACGCGCAGTACGCTCAGTCAAATTGGCAATAATCGTTTTGGTTGCTTCAACACCAATATCAGCAACCAATAATTGCTCTTCAACTTCTTCAAGCAATTCGTCATCAATCTCTTTACCGCCAATCAGGATATTGACCATGCCATCAGCAAGATTTTTACGGGATTTCGTTAATCCTTCTTTCATACGGCTAAAGAAACCACCTTTAGATGAACTGTCTACCTCAGCTTCAGCCTTCACCTCGGTTGTTGCTTGTATTGCAGTTTCTACCGTTTTATTTTCAATAATTGGCACATTTACAGCGGGTAAACCTGGTAAAGTGACATCTTCATCACCCATGTCCGCATCTATCAAAAACTTATTTTGCTGTTCTTGCATGCCGAATCCTTGAAAAGCATTATGATCAAAAAATTGATTTTAACATAAATCAAAGGCTTTTTAATTGACGTAAAGGATTAAAGCGCATCACATAAATAAACACGTTTATTTTATAGACATAAAGAACTTAAACATTTGTTTATCATGCTGATTTAAATACATTTGAAATAGATTAAACTATAACTCAAACTTTACATTGCGTTTTCATTTTTTACTTAAAATATAAAGATATCCAAATACTATTGATCTTCACTTTCTATGGCTGGATATTGTTTAACGCGCATTTCTTCACGTTGGTAGGCATGCATTAAACGGAAATAATCTGCAGCACAAATATCAGGAGTTTTCATTAAATTTTGTGCCATTTTCTGTGTGTATGGATAAGTCGCCTGCTCTGAAAGTTGTTTAATTTTTTGAAAGTGCACAACACTCACAGGACGTACCAATGCGAGCCCTGCAATGATCAATATTGCAAGAATCATCGCTAAAACTACGCCATTTAACACAGTTTCTAGCTTAAATTGAGTTTTGAATTTTGAATAAATATCTTTAAAAATGAACATGAACTACCTCGAACACTCGGTAGTCTAATCGTGCGAGCACTAAAAATATAGTACTGAATGAATTGATGAGCCTAAAAACTTAGACTCATCAGGCAGATTTAAATTTTGTACCTGTACTCTATATCGTTTATAGATCATTGATTAGATCAATGAATCACCGTTTGAGCAAATAGATATAAAACAACTGCAAGTGCAATAATACAAACTGTAACTGCAAACATTGACATTGGATTGTCATATGAGTCTGCATGTAAAGTGGGATCGTTTAAGCCTCGCATCTGATCGTCATAAACATGTTCCAAAGCTAGCCGTTGTGTTGGTTGTAAATTTCGTGTATAATCGTGCAGTATTTTGCGCTGTTCGATGCCTAAGTTACCCAAATGGACGCCCTGATGGAAGACCGCATCGTGAAGCTGCTGATGATGGTACTGAGCTAAAGCATTTATTTGCAACTCAGTCGGAGGTACTTCAAAATTAAAACCGTTTAATGTGTTTTTCATATTGTTCTCCTTTTATTTGTATGTCCCATCTTTATTTTAATAAAAATTACGACCGATTAATGTTTAATCATGTAATCTTGAAATATTTCAGCCCAGCCCACATATTAGTTGACAAGTTAAGCAATTTGTCATATTAGTTTAATATAACTTGTTTATATTTTTGAAAAGACTTGTAGATCAGTCTTTAAAATTAAACAGTTTTGCAAACAAAGTAGCAATCATAATTACAATAAGGAGTTATCTATGATTCATCAATTTTCTCAACATGATCTCGAGCATGTTTATGCAACAGCGGTAAACACAATTCAATGTGAAATGAATTTTACCAACGCTGTAGAACAACTCGAAGATGTTGCTCGTGCAGGTCACGGCAAATCAGCTACGTTCTTAGCTGAACTTTACTTTCAAGGTTTCCGTGTAGAACGGGACTCAATGAAAGCACAATATTGGCAGAACATGGCAACCATGCAAGCATAAAAAAACGTCACTCAGGTGGCGTTTTTATTCCCCTTTTAACTGTAGTTTCAATTTTATTATTAATCAAACCAACACAACATTTACTCATCCCATCTCAAACAAACACATAACACTTAAATACTTTCTTCAATTTTAATTTATTGCGTTATGCAAACCACCAAATCGGTGGTTTTTTTGCATTTTAATCAGAATTAACTTTGTTAAAATATATTTACTTACGATTCGATACCACTTTGTCACTGTCTTTTTCATATGAATCGCTATCCTGTAACAATCCAGTCAACATTGGAGCAAGACCGAACATGAAAAAGTACACTGCAATCCCGCCTGTATCACGAGAAGCCTATATCAAAATTTCAATTTTCAAATCTATGATGTATTGTGGTGTTTTATGGGGACTTTACAACGAAGGATGGGCTATTACGTCTGACCAAGACAACAATATCTTTCCATTTTGGTTCAATTCAGTACAAGCACTACAATACGCAAAACAACATTGGCCACAATATACCCCACGTAAAATCAGCTCAAAGGATTTTAAAGACTCACTACTTCCACTGCTTCTAAAAATGGAGGTCGTACCTGTGTTGTATAATGCATCTAACCAAAAATTTAAACTTTCTACACCACAGTTTCGACATTTCTTTTTCAAACAGAATATTGCTTTCATGACAGCTTAATATCTTTCTAAATCAAAGCATTAAGTATATTTCATCACTAGGCTTTAAAATAATGACTGCAAAGTATTTGCAAAATTTTAAAATCGAGCTAATTTAAAAGAGGTAATACACAAAAAATACCAAAATAAGCAGCATAATAAGCCACATTATTTAGCATCAAACAAAAGAAGGACACATAAGATGACCACAGTCGCACAAGTCATTCAAAATAAATTAGGTCAAGAAATCCACACGATTTCACCTGATTCTACCGTATTACAAGCCATTACACTCATGGCTAATAAAGGCATTGGTGCTGTTGTGGTCACTGAAAATGATAAGGTGGTTGGCATACTTTCTGAACGTGACTACACGCGTAAGATTGCTTTAATGCAACGAACATCAGACCATACCACCGTCGCAGAGATTATGACACCCAAAGTTATTTCGGTTACACGCCACAACACTGTAGATGAATGTTTAGGTTTAATGACCGATCGTCATTTGCGCCATCTTCCTGTAATGGATGGAGAAACCTTAATTGGATTTATTTCAATTGGTGATCTTGTGAAAGCTGCAATGGAAGATCAACACAAACTCATTGAACAATTACAGCAATACATTTCAGGCTAAGGCTGGAAATACAAAATATAAAAGTCAGACATATAAAAAAACTGCTCAATTGAGCAGTTTTTTTATGATCAAATTTTTGAAAAATTAATTCAAACCCAACTTAGCAGCAACATAATCTGAATCTTTATCACCGCGACCTGATAAATTCACGACTATTCTAATCTCTTTTGCCATTTTTGGTGCTTCACGCAATGCCCAAGCAACTGCATGTGAACTTTCAAGCGCAGGTACAATACCCTCCACGCGTGACAACGTCATAAATGCATTCAAACACTCTTCATCTGTCGCCGTTGAATATTCCACACGACCCAAATCTTTCAAGAAGCTGTGTTGCGGCCCCACACCAGGATAATCCAACCCTGATGCAATCGAATGCACAGGCAAAGGTTCGCCCCGCTCATCCTCAAGCACATAACACGCCATACCATGCAATTGACCTGGTTTACCAAGTGTTAACGTTGCAGAATGCATGGCTGTATCCAAACCCAAACCTGCCGGCTCTACACCCACAAGTTTAACTTCAGGCTCATTCAAGAATGCTGTAAACGCACCCATCGCATTTGAACCACCACCAACACATGCCACAATATAATCAGGTGCAGAACCAAAACGATCTTGAGTCTGAACTTTAATTTCATCACCAATAATCGACTGGAAATCACGAACCATTTTTGGGAACGGATGTGGTCCAACCACAGACCCAATCGCATAAATAAAGTTTTTTGGATCTTTCAAATATTCTTCAAAAGCACTATCTACAGCGTCTTTAAGTGTTGCTGTACCACGTGTCACCGAAATTAAATGCGCGCCCAAAATTTTCATTTTTACAACATTGGGATGCTCTTTTTCAATATCAACTTGACCCATATGAATTTCACATGGAATACCGACCAATGCACACGCTGTCGCCAAAGCCACTCCATGCTGACCCGCACCTGTTTCTGCAATCACTTTACTTTTGCCCATATACTTTGCAAGTAAAGCCTCACCCAAACAGTGATTGATTTTATGTGCACCAGTATGGTTTAAATCTTCACGCTTCAAATAAATTTGTGCACCACCCAATTGTTCAGACAACCGTTTCGCATGAAATAATGGACTTGGACGACCGACATAATGAGTGAATAAATCATTCAATTCATCTTTAAACTCAGCAGTGTGGCGAATTTCCTCATAAGCCACATTAATTTCATCCATCGCTTCTTTTAAGTGCGGTGGAATAAATTGACCACCATATTCACCAAAGAAACCTGCTTCGTTTGGTAATGCAATTCCATTAATTTGATGATCCATGTCAGCCTCTGTACTGCGTTTACTGAAAAAAATTAACGAACTTAAATCTATCCGATCAACGTGCCAAAAGTTTGGTTAAATCTTCAATTCCCTTCAAGGTCATTGGATACATATGATCTTCAAAAATCTGTTTAATCTGGTTAATGGTCTGCGTATAGTGCCAATAGTTCTGTTCTTCAGGATTCAGCCAAGCTGTTTTTTCAAAATGATTTCGCAAACGACGTAGCCATACTTCGCCCGGCTCTTCATTCATATATTCCACTGAACCACCAACAGACTTCAACTCATACGGCGCCATACTCGCATCACCGACCACAATCACACGGTAATCACGACCATAAGAATTCAACAAATCCCATGTGTTCATTTTGGTTGATGAACGGCGAAAATTATCTTTCCACACATAGTCATACAAACAATTATGAAAATAAAAATATTCAAGGGTTTTAAATTCAGTCTTAGCTGCACTAAAAAGCTTTTCACACTGTGCAATGTGTGAATCCATTGACCCACCAACATCAAACAACATTAGCACTTTGACACGATTTCGACGCTCAGGCACCATCTGTACATCTAAAATGCCCTGCTTCGCCGTTTCATAAATTGTGCTGTTAATATCGAGTTCTTCTGCAGCACCTTGGCGGGCAAACTTGCGTAAACGGCGTAAAGCCATTTGCATTTGCCGTGTTCCCAAAATTTGTTCATCATCTAAATTTTGATAATTACGCTGTTCCCAAACTTTAACCGCAGACTTTTTACGGCTCGGCCCACCAATGCGTACACCCTCTGGATGATCACCAAATGCACCAAATGGCGATGTGCCACCTGTGCCAATCATTTTATTGCCACCTTGATGCTTTTTATGCTGCTCACGCAATCTCTCTTCAAGCATTTTCATCAGTTCTTCAAGCGAACCAGCTTTAAGCAACTCAGCACGTTGCTCAGGTGTCAAATGTTTTTCAAGTAGCTCAAGATCAAACCAATCTTTTGGCAATTGATGAACTTTTTTCAGTAAATCATCCAAATCAAACGTTTGGATACCATCAAAGTAGTCTTTCATGGCACGGTCAAATTTATCAAAAAAACGCTCATCTTTAACCATGACCGTTTTAACAAGCTGATAAAAATCGTTTTGATCTGCAAAGACCAAACCCTCACTGACCGCTTGATTTAGGTCGATCAGTTCACGTGTCGATACAGGAATGCCATATTTTCTAAGGGTATAAAATAATCGCACAAACATGTTGCGATCTCCCCATTAACGACGCGACATAAAGGCTAAACGTTCAAGTAATTGAACATCTTGCTCATTTTTAATCAAAGCACCATATAAAGGTGGAATCGCTTTTGATTTGTCATGGTTACGTAATACATCTTCAGGCATATCATCTGCCATCAACAAACTCAACCAATCAATCAACTCAGATGTTGAAGGTGGTTTTTTCAAGCCAGGTACTTGACGCAATTTGAAAAATACTTGTAAAGCTTCATTGACCAATGTACTAGCTATATTAGGGAAATGAACCGCAATAATTTCTCGCATCGTCGCTTCATCAGGGAATTCAATATAATGAAAGAAACAACGACGTAAGAATGCGTCAGGTAACTCTTTTTCATTATTTGAGGTAATGATCACGATTGGACGCTGAGTCGCTGTTATTGTTTCACCTGTTTCATAGACAAAGAATGACATTTTATCGAGTTCATGAAGTAAGTCATTTGGAAATTCGATGTCCGCTTTGTCAATTTCATCAATCAACAATACACAACGCTCTTCACTTGTAAATGCTTCCCACAATTTACCTGGTTTAATATAATTTTTAATATCATAAACACGGTCATCACCCAACTGACTATCACGTAAGCGTGATACCGCATCGTACTCATATAAGCCTTGCTGAGCTTTAGTGGTCGACTTAATGTGCCATGTGATGAGTTTTAAACCTAAATTTTCTGCAACCTGTTCAGCCAACAGGGTTTTACCCGTTCCCGGCTCACCTTTAACCAATAATGGTTTTTGCAGTGCACGTGCAGCCTTAACTGCAAGTTTTAGACTATCCGTCGCAATATATTGCGCCGTACCAATAAATTGTTGTACATCAACAGACATAAATAACCTTTATTTTTAATTTAAAGTGGTGAAATATTTTTCGCTGTGCTGCTTTTTTCTAGTGTGGTTTTATTAGATTTGTATTTTGACCAACAATAGCCAATGAGCAAGCCTAAGCCAATGACAAAGCTAATTAATGCTAAATTAGACCAAATGAGTGGTGAGTCTTTGGTTAAAACCCCAAAGAGCAAGCCAAAAGTTGCTGGTGCTAACGCAGAGTTTGGTCCTTCAGAAATCGTAGGGGTTGCAATCACTGCAAATACAATAATCCATGTAATACCACCCAATGGTGCGGGTAAGCGCTTACAAATACCCGCCCAACACCATAGAATTATCAATGCCCCAAGAATATATACAGTGACAGCGATACTGTCTTCTGGAATGGTATCTAACAATTCCAAAAAATTTGCCCATATTCCGGATAATTGATCAAGCACCGCGTAATCCTTCTGGCTCTACCGCGTTTGGATTGATTAATCCTTCTGGCGGTACTTGGATAAAGAAACCTTTGGTTTGCAATGAGTCCATCACATGCAGGACATTGACTCGTGCAAGTTTTCGAGTTTCGCTGAGTTCTAAATGCATCACGAATGTTGCACGACCAAATGCCGTACGTAAAGCATCAGAAAGAACATCTAAAGGATCTGAATTGTCATCTTCTAAAATTGCCGGGCGGGCAACGTAAAGATACATCTCATCCTTCTTACTCGACTTATAAATATTACAATGCATATCAAAAAACAGCGTCTACAAAATCAACGAACAGCATACATCAAAACAGCACAGGATTCATTAGCGTTTGTTAACCTAAGTGTCGAGATTTTTGCTAGTTGATAATTGTTTAATCAATTTAGCATGCTATTTATTTTGTAACATCCATCCCATTTATTCAATTACTTGCATTTGTGTTGTCAAATATAAGGCATCTTTTTTAAGTAATTCAATCAGTGGCTTGGTCAGTATTTCATAACGCCAACCGAGCAAATATGCTGGTAAATTTTGCTCATCACCATGAAAAACCACATGCTGATATAAAGTATTTAACCACTTTTTACGTATTAATACTTCTTTTGGAACAATGCATTGTTGCGCAATTTGTTCAATCAACTCATCGACCGCTTGCGTAATGCCTTGTGATGAATGACGAATTGGACGTGCCAAACGCAGTGGCCAACTTTCAGCTTCTGGTATAAATTTGAGTAAATCTAAAATAGTCTTGCCATGCTCACGAATAACATTTTGGCGAATATCTTTAATACCTGACAATTGAAAAATATTTTTTGGATTTTTTTCAACCAAATCAATCATTGTCGAATTTTTTAAAATAAAGCTACGAGGCTGATTAACCGCTTTGACCATTTCTTCACGCCATACCGACAATTGTTGCAATTGCATCAATTGTTTACGTGAATGACGATAATTTCCAACATCGGTATATAATTTTTCTTGCGGGGTTTCAAGCGCAATTTCTTGAGTTAAATGCTGACAATCTTCAAGCACACATGCATAAAGATTTTTAGCTTCAAGTTCAGCTTTCAGCTTATCTGCCAACTGCATAATATATAGCACATCATTGGCTGCATATTCCATTTGTGCAGCACTCAAAGGACGAGCAAGCCAATCTGAACGTGTCTGATCTTTATCAATTTCAATATCTAAAACGAGTTTAAGTGCATTTTGATAACTCACTTGTAAGCCATGCCCTAAAAATGACAATGCAACTTGCGTATCAAAGACATTGATAAGCGGTTGTTTGTCGGCATAGTGATAAATGAGATCAATGTCCTCACCACAGGCATGAAAAATATTTTGTTGTGCTGCAAAAATTTTTTGCCAAAAACAAGATAAATCTAAGGTTGTGCCATCCAATAAAAAAACATGATCATTCACATTAATTTGAAATACACCAAGTTTCGGCCAAAATGTATCCACTTTAATAAATTCTGTATCTAGCCCATACACACACCCCTGCGCCATTAAAGCGATTACAGTGTCAAGGTCAGCCTGTTCGGTGATAAATTTGGACATATCAGGTTCTATCAAAATCTTACATTTAAACTATGTTTATTTTACAACATTATATGAAATATGAATATATTTTTTTGGGCAAAATACTGGTCAAACATAGCTTATAAACACCTTATTGATCGCTATCATCTATAATAAAAAATAAACAAAGCAGGCTTTTTATTTCAAAATTAATTGCTTTTTCTCTTTAAGATATTTCAAGTAATCTTTACATCAAAATACAGCGCTCTCATCATTGCCAATTTAAAAAATGAATACAAGTTATTTATAAAAAAAGCACTTTACAGTGCTTATTTCATTTTCATCCGATTATGCAGTGCCTGGCTAAGTGTATGACTATCAACATATTCAAGCTCTCCACCTTGTGGAACACCTTGTGCAATCCGTGTCATTTGAATATTCAAATGTTTGGTAGCTTCCACCAAATAGTGCGCAGTTGCTTGTCCTTCAACAGTAGCATTGGTTGCAAGAATAACTTCATCCACCTGTCCTGAACTTAAGCGTTGTAACAAATATGGAATACCAATTTCCTCAGGTCCAATACCATCTAAAGGTGATAAATGTCCACCCAATACATGATATTTCCCACGAAAACTACCACTTTGTTCAATCGCCATGACATCTGCAGGTGATTCAACCACGCATAACACTTGTTCGTCACGATCTTTGGAAGCACAGATATCACAGACTTCATTTTCAGTCAGTGAATGACATAGTGTACATTCATGAATATATGAGGTTGCTTCATTGAGTGCATGCGCCAAAGCAACAGCACCTTCACGATTTTTCATGATCAAATGCAATGCCATGCGTTGAGCCGATTTTGGCCCAACACTTGGCAAAATACGCAAGGCTTGTACAAGTTGATCAAAACGATCACTAAACACTAATCGTATTCCTTAGAACATACCTGCAAGACCTGGTGGCAAGCCCATACCTGAGTTTGCGCCTTTCATTTTTTCTTCAGTGATCGCTCCTACTTGACGAGCAGCATCATTCATTGCCGCAGCAATCAAATCTTCAACCATGTCCGCATCATCTTGAAGTAATTCAGGGTTAATTTCGATACGCTTAACCACGTTACGGCAAGTCATCGTCACTTTCACTAAACCACCACCAGCTTCTGCATGCACTTCTGTTTGCGCAAGCTCTTCTTTGGCTTTTTTAACATTGCCTTCCATGTCTTTTTGCATACGTTGTGCTTGTTGCATTAACATATTGATGTTCATAAAATTCTCCGAACATAAATTAAATAATTAGATAAGGTCTAAACCACGTTTAATATCACGAATAATATCATCAATATCTTCAAGACCAACAGAAATACGAATTAAACCTTCAACAATTCCTGCGGCTTGTTTAGCTTCGGCTGACATTCTGCCATGCGATGTCGTTGCTGGATGGGTAATGGTTGATTTTACATCACCTAAATTACTCGTAATAGATAAGAAGCGTGTATTATCAATCACAGTCCAAGCCGCTGTACGTTCACCTTTTACGATAAACGAAACAACTCCACCAAAACCACTTTGTTGTTTTTTTGCCAATTCATGACCTTCATGATTTGGTAAACCTGCATAATAAACTTTTTCAACTTTCTCATGTTGATCAAGCCATTCCGCAAGTTTTTGCGCGCCAATACAATGTGCTTTCATACGTAGGCTTAACGTTTCTAAACCTTTCAAGAAAATCCAAGCGTTAAACGGACTCATAGAATTACCAAGTGTGCGAATCACACCATTAATTTCTTCTACAAGTTTATCTTTACCAACAACCGCACCACCTAAAGCACGACCTTGACCATCAATATATTTAGTTGATGAGTAGATAATCAAGTCCGCACCAAATTTAATTGGTTGCTGTAAAATAGATGTACAGAATGTATTATCAACTGCAAATAATGCATCATTAGCATGAGCAATATCTGCAATTGCTTGCATATCACCCACTTGTGCCAATGGATTTGATGGGGTTTCAATAAAAAGTAATTTTGTATTTGGACGGACTGCTTGTTTCCAAGCATCCAAATTTTCTAATTCAACAAATGTAACGTCAACACCAAATTTCACAACATATTTTTCAAAGAGTGAAATAATCGAACCAAATACAGCACGTGAACACACAACATGATCACCGGCTTTAAGGTAAGCCAAACAGATCGCATGCACAGCCGCCATACCTGAACTAGTTGCAACGGCACGTTCTGCACCATCCAATATAGCTAAGCGTTTTTCGAAAGCCTGCACCGTTGGATTGGTATAGCGTGAATAGGTATTTCCTGCGATTTCACCTGAAAATTTAGCAGCGGCATCGGCAGCATTTTCACAGACAAAAGAAGAGGTCAAGAAAATAGGTTCACTATGCTCACCCTCGAAAGTGCGATCATGCCCCGTACGAATGGCTAAAGTATCCAGTTGATATTCAATTTCGTCGTGTTGGCTCATCTCTAAACTCAGTCCGAAAACTGCCTTTGTAAATTATTGCCAATATTTTGAGCGTCTAATGTATTTAAGGTCAAGGTAAAAACGTAAATTATCGCTTAGACTTCGAACAAACTTCCACTCATCTGAGTTCAAAATTCATTATGGAACAACTCAAAAGTAAATTTCAGGAACGTAAGGCAAAAATTAAAAATTTGTCGACTCGAATTTTCAATGGAAAATCATTAGTTTTATCACAAAGTACACCTTATGAAGTGATTGCAGAACGTCATCAAACACGTGTACGCTACTACGCATCAGCAAATAAAAAATATAAAGAACCTTTAGTTTTTGTTGCACCTCTTGCAATTAGTATGGCGATCTATGACCTTTATCCGTATCGCTCATTGGTCAAATATTTTTCTGAACAAGGCTTTGATGTCTACCTGATCGATTGGGGAAAACTCACCTACAATGACCGTAACTTAACCTTCCTCGATTTTATTAAAACATCAATTCCATACTGCATCGAACACATTCGCAATCATTCTAAAAGTGAGCAAATTTCACTTCATGGTTGGAGTATGGCGGGTATTTTTGTATTGCTTTATACCGCACTCCATCAACCGAGTTATATTAAAAATCTTATTGTTTTAGGTAGCCCTATCGATAGTTATAAATCTGGTGGTATTGGACGTTTATACCGTAAAATCAATGCGTATTTAGCATATAATCAAAAACTTAAACACACACTTTATAACGGTGGTATTCCTCGAACATTCTTGCATACCCCTGGTATTATCAATGCGATTGGTTTTAAAGTTTTAGACCCTAAAGGTTGGTATGATGGTCACAAGAACCTATTGCAAAATTTGGATGATCAAAAAACCTTAATTGAACACGCCACACTTGGACATTTTCTCAATCATATGATTGATTACCCAGGTGGTGTAAACCAAGATATGCTATTTAATGTTTGGCTACAAAATCCACTCAAAGATGGAAAAATCACACTCGGTAAAACCATAATTGAGCTCAATAAAATTGATTGTTCACTTATGATTGGGGCTGGTAAAGGTGATCAAATGGTCACTGTAGCTTCTGTTCAACCCTTAGTCCAATTGACAAATAGCCAAGATGTCACGTTTACTCTCATCCCTGGTGGACACTTGGGTCTGATGTCGAATCAGAAAAGCGCTGATGAATTTTGGCCAACACTCTCAACGTGGCTATCGAAACGATCAAGTCCAATTTAAACAATCACTTCTCAGTTTAAATTGCGCTGATGATTTATTTAAATAATTTTAATTCCTGATTCGGGTGATGTCATGACGCAAACAGTTGCATTTATTGGTCTAGGCGCTATGGGTTGGCGTATGGCTACGCACTTACCTCAACATTTCGATAGTGTTTATGTATGGAATCGAAATTTTAGCAAAGCTGAGCAACATGCTGAACAGTTTGGCACCATTGCGGTAAAACTAGAGCAAGCAGTACAAGCCGACATTATTTTTTCTTGCTTACCAACGAGTCAGGATGTTGAAGATTTGATTCAGCCTCTCAAGCTAAAAGCAGGCTCTATTTGGGTCGACTGCACAAGTGGCGTACCCGAATCTGCCAAAAAACTACAAACAACACTCGCAACACAACAGGTGCAGTTCCTTGATGCACCAGTCAGTGGACAAACCATTGGTGCTGAAAACGCAACCCTCACTTTTATGGTGGGTGGTCATCAAGATGCATTTAACCAAGCACTTCCTGCTATGCACACGATGGGTAAATTAATTAAACGTGTGGGTGATGCAGGTGCAGGTTTTGCAGTCAAAGCTGTCAATAATATGATGATGGCAATTCATTTATGCGCAGCAGCCGAGGGCTTTACCACACTCAAAGCACACGGCGTAAATCTTAATGAAGCACTCGACTGTATTAATGCTTCAAGCGGTAAAAGTGGCGTGACCGAATCTGCATTACCACAGCGCATTTTAAACCGCAGTTTCCCCTTGACATTTGCTCTACCACTTCTCGCTAAAGATACAGGTATTGCGATTGACTTGATTCGTGAAGCACGTTTATCTGCACCTGTGACGGGCTTAACTTACAGTTTAATCCAATCTGCGAATGCACTTGCCGAACCTGACAGTGATTTTTCTACAGCAGTCAAACTTTATGAATCTTGGAATAATATTATTTTAGAATCATAATCTTAGAACTTTAAGTATGGAATTATCTTACTTATATCTATAAAACTCATCAAAACAACATAAGGATAATTTTTCACCATTGTATTCAGAAGAATCATCCTTATAATAAGATGAGACAATGTAATATGTCAGTTTTGAGGGAAACTCATGAAAAAAATTTCAATTGCATTACTAAGCATGGCAACTTTATGTGCCAGTTCAGTCTATGCTGCGGATGCAGCACAAGAATGTAAGAAATTACAAGATGACTCAAATGTCATTTATGCAGCAAAAGGTTTTTGTTTTAAAGACCCAGAGGCTAAAGCTAAGTACGGCAATGATAATTGCTTTACAAGCAAACCAAAATTTTCTGAAAAAGAGCAACAACGACTTGACGCGATCAAGGAACGTCAGAAAGAATTGAACTGTAAATAATTACAGCACAATTCAACTTTTAAGGAAAAAACATGTCATACGATGATCAGAATATTTTTGCCCGTATTCTTCGTGGTGAACTTCCTGCAATCAAGGTCTATGAAGATGATCAAGTTTTGGCATTTATGGATATTATGCCTCAAGCCGAAGGTCATACTTTGGTGATTCCCAAATTACCTGCGGTTACATTACTTGACCTTACCCCTGAGGCAGCAGCATATACCATTCAAATTGTACAGAAGGTTGCGAAGGCTATGGAGACTGCACTTGATGCAAAAGGTATTGTCCTGATGCAATTATCAGGTGTTGCGGCGGGTCAAACTGTTCCGCATGTTCATTTCCACTTAATCCCTTCTTCGATTCACGAGTTGGGACGCCATGCAGCTCAAATGGGTGATCAAGAGAAAATTGCATCGCTTGCAGAGAAAATTAAAGCAGCGCTCTAAGTACCTTATCTGATTCATAAAAAATGAGGCTCAATGCCTCATTTTTTATGTTCAAAAATCATCAAACGTCTTTTTATTTTAAAGTTTAAAAAATCTTCCATGCAATCAGCGTCATCAAACTGTCATTGAACTTTCACTTTTTAGTAACACTGTTTGCAGATACTGCATGCACGTTAGTCAGTACCCACCTGCTGATCAACACCATAAAAAGCGAAATAAATAAATGCCGTTTTGAACATGTTTTGGAGAATTTTGAATGAAAAAAATGCTACTCGCTGCAACAATCGCATCACTAGGCTTAAACGCAGCGCAAGCAGCGCCAACCATCTACGGTAAGCTCAACGTATCTTTAAACCAAGTAGACAATAAAGACTACAAAGGCACAGATGAAACTCAATTAAATTCAAATGCTTCCCGTATTGGGATCAAAGGCGAAGAAAAGCTGACTGATAATGTCGGTGTGGTCTATCAAGCAGAATGGGCTATTTCTACGGATGGTTCTGGTTCTGATACAGACCTCAGTGCACGTAACCGCTTCCTTGGCTTAAAATTTAAAGATATTGGTACAGTAAAAGCAGGTCAATATGACTCATATTTCAAGACCTCTGCTGGTAAATATCAAGATATTTTCAATGATGACACTAATCTTGATATCACCAAAACCATGTATGGCGAAGAACGTTTAAAAAACGTTGTCGGTTTTGAAACTGATAAAAACCTCATCGTTCCAGGTTTACAATTTAACGTTCAAGCACAAATGGGTGAGAATAATAACTCAGTATACTCAAGCAAAGAACGTGACAGCATTAATGGTGTTTCTACATCGTTAACCTATGAAAATAAAGACTATGGTATTGCGGCTGGTCTAGCAGGTAATTTTGCAGTTGCAGGTGCATATAATGCCCTGAGTTTAAAAGATATTGAATCGGATGCTTACCGTATCACGGGTTCCGTTGATTTAAGTACAATTGGTGCAAAAGGTCTAGTTTTCGGCGCATTATATCAATTTGCAGAGCCTTCTAACTCTCCTTCTGCAGATGCCCTTACAGCTGCAAAACTTGATACTCGCGTTGCTACACTCGAAGAAAAAGCTTGGTTGATTTCTGCTGGTTACACCATTCCAGAAACACCTTGGACAGTAAAAGGTCAATATCAATCTGCTGAAACACAATGGTCAGGTGGCGACCGTACCATTGACCAATATGGTCTTGGTGTTGACTATAACTTTAACAAACAAGCGCGTTTCTACGGTGTAGTTGCACAACAAAAACGCGATTGGCAAACTGATGATGACAAGAAAACGGTGTTTGGTTTAGGTATGGAATACAATTTCTAAATCAACCATTCCATTCAAAAAAAAGGAACTCACCATAAGTAAGTTCCTTTTTTATATTCAGCTAATAACTCAAAAATAACTCAAAAATGAATTAAACATCAATCGCTGTTGCTGAAATACCAATATAACGCGACATGTCTGCAGCACCTAAATCTGACTGATAAACCACATAATCCGAATAAGTTGCTTGTTTTAAATCTTCCAATATATTGATTTGAATATCATGTGCGTGAACATCATCAACCGAGCGTTGCATAGTCGATTCATAAGCATCCGATATATATTCAAAACCTAAATCAAATGCAACAAATAAGGTATGTGGGCACGGCTGTACATACTGCTCTTCTGCCCAATTGATAATATTTTGTTGGCAATGTGGACAGGCAATATTGCTATCTGCCTGAATGTCGAGCTTGATTAATTGAAAACTCATCGCAATATCATCAAAATTTAAAAATGCATTGTAAAAGATTCAATCGGTGATTAAAACCAACCTTTATGTCCTTTAATTACTGCATCTGCACAACGTAACGTTTCCTGTGTTAAACCCCACAAACGATAATCCCCTGTAATTGAACCTGTCATAAAGTTATGCGTATAAGCAAAACTTAATTGACGCTGTGGATCACACCATGCACCTGAACCGTTATAGCCAATATGCCCAAAACCTTGTTTGGCTCGTTTCCCCATACTAATCACACGGTGATAACCCAAACGCCATTTCATTGGAATTGGCATCACACGGTCACGGCGGATACTTTGAATCTTACTCAACTCTGAAAATACGTGCGGTTGTATGAGTTGTTCCCCTTGCCACTCCCCACCGTTTGCCAACATGGCATACATTTTCGCAAGACTGTGCGCATTAAATACACCATTGGCAGCAGGAATAATCGCTTGTAAGCCTTGATCACTAAAAAAACTAAAATCTTTCATGCCTTTCGGCACCATTGCATCTAAAAAATCTTGCGGATTTTGTCCACTAAACTCCGCCAATCTATCTGAAAAACTTGCTTTATGATGCTTTTTGACTTTATTTTCCGTTGTTTGCTTTGCACTTTGAGCAGCGTGCTGTTCAGGCGATTTTTCTTTAGGCAATATTCGAGCAACTCGACTTAATTGATCTTGAGGCACACCAAAATATGCACCATCCAACGCTAAAGGCTCAACCAAATAATGTTGCATCAAACCCTGTAAAGACTGACCTGTAGCCTTTTCCAATACTCCCCCGACTAACCATCCAAAAGTTAATGCTTGATAGGCGATATCCTGCCCCACAGCAAAACGAGGTGTTGCATGCTCCATTACATTTAGCATATGTGCCCAATCAGCCATTTCTACAGCACTTTGAATCACATTACGGATATCATATAAACCCGATTGATGACTCAAAATATGACGCAAGGTCATCTCAGCTTTACCATTTTGAGCAAACTCAGGCCAATAGTGACTGACAGGAGTATCATAATTGAGTAAACCTTCACTTACGATAATATGTGCAAGCGTTGCAAGTACACCTTTACCAGTGGAATAACATACAGATAAAGTATCACTGCTCCACTGTTCAGTCAGAGATTTACGACCCGTGCAAATATCGACAACCTTTTCACCCTGAAAATACACCGCCAATGCAGCACCACCGTGCATCGTTCGACTGTCCTGCAAACGACTAAATTGCTCAGCAAGATCTTTAAAACGGTCATCTACAGTCCCTGTATAGTTGTTTTTGACTGCAAATAAAATATCCGTTAAACCACTCATGCCCTTTCACCTTTTGTTTTATGTTGATTATCCATTCAATTGAAAAAGCCTGCATTTCACAACGCAGGCTCTTGTCTTATAATTCTTTTACAATACCACTGACATGTGGTTTTTGCGATGACTGATTTCGAATCAAAAAGGCTGTTTCGGTTTTTCGATTTTCGGTGAGTAGCTCAACTGTCGATGGTAAATAAATTGGCAACTTAAAAGACACATCAGCTTCATAAGCATCAGGTAAAGTTAGACTTGCTAAAGCCCGTGCTTTACTCCACATACCATGCGCAATGGCTTGTTTAAAGCCAAAAGCTTTTGCTGTTAATGCATGAATATGAATTAAATTATAATCGCCCGAAATACGTGCATAACGGCGACCTGTATCTTCTGAAATATTCCAACTTGTTAACACTTCATATACAGGTGTAGATGCTTCTTGTTTATTTTTTGATACACTTGAACCATCGGTTTTTTGACGAATTAAATAAGTGGTTACGCCTTCCATCACCACATCACCTGAAACTTTTGCTGTGGTTAAGAAGTCAAACTGTACACCTTTGTCATGTGGCTTCAACTCACCAAATGTACATGTAAGCGTCAATTGCTCATTAACACCTACTTTACGGTTTTGTTTTACAGTATTACGAATATGCACCAAGCCTAAAATTGCAAATGGAAATGGCTCTGAAGTCATCATATGCATTTGTAAACTTTGCGATAACACTGCCAAATAAATTGCAGGAATATAGCCATTATTTTTAAAACCACAAACTTCGTTATACGATTTTAAATGATCGGTATCAATTTTGAATGAATCCACCACATACTCAACCTGTGGCAAAACTTTTTCACCTTTAGGCTTTTTAAAAATCAAACCTTGAATGACTTTTGGATATGCTAAGTAAGGCTTAGGCAATTGATTAAAGTGACGGCTATTCATATTTTACCTTTCTAATATTTGATCAATTTTGATTCTATTAAATAAAAAAATCAGGGATGTTTCAAGCACAGCCCTGACTCTTCTAACATTTAATGTGATGGTGTGGATAGGTTAAAATACTGTATTCTAGAAAATACAATCTAACCACTATTCTAATAACCATCACCACTAAAAATTTCTAATCTGATATTTCATGATCCATGAAAAAAAAACAATCACATCACATGAAATATCTTAGGACTTTAAATCTTTATATAGAATTTTATGCGCCCAATAAGCTCTGACCGCACACACGAACCACATTACCATTTAAACCAGTAGATGCTGATGATGCGAACAATGCAATCGTTTCAGCAACATCAACAGGCAAACCACCCTGACTCATCGAGTTCATACGACGACCCGCTTCACGAATAGCAAAAGGAATCGCCGCAGTCATTTGAGTTTCAATGAAACCAGGTGCCACTGCATTGATCGTAACGCCTTTTTTCAGAAGTGGTGCAGTAAATTTCACTAAACCAATAACACCAGCTTTCGATGCTGCATAGTTCGTTTGACCTAAGTTACCCGCAATACCTGAGATAGAAGATACACAAACAATACGACCATTTTCGTTCAAACCACTGTTATTTAACAAGTAATCATTAATACGCTCTGCCGCAGACAAGTTAATATTGATCACGAGATCCCATATGTCTTGTTTCATATTGGCAAGGGTTTTATCACGTGTAATACCCGCATTATGCACAATAATATCGAGTCCACCTTGTGCTGCCGCAGCGGCTTTAATTTGTTCACCTGCGTCTACTGCTGTAATATCAAGAGCCACAGCAGAACCACCAATTTCACTAGCAACACGATCAAGATCAGCTTGTTGTGGTGGAACATCTAAACAAATCACATGCGCACCATCACGTGCCAATACATGGGCGATCGCTTCACCAATACCACGGCTTGCACCTGTCACCAATGCTGTTTTTCCTGCTAATGGTTTTGCCCAATCGACATTCACTACAGCCGCTTTAGATACACGAATCACTTGACCTGAAACATATGCAGAACGCGGTGAAAGTGCAAAGCGTAAAGATGATTCAAGGTTTGCAGCCGCATCTGCATCGACATGAATGAGATGTGCAGCAATGCCTTTTTTAAACTCTTTACCGACTGATTTAACAAAACCTTCTAAAGCACGTTGTGCAATAGCTTGCTTAATGGTTGATGCTGTTTCAGGCGTTAAACCGACAACAATAACACGACCTGAAGGTGCAATTTGGCGTGCAATCGGGCTAAAGAACTTGTGTAATTCATTCAACTGTTCAGAATTTTGAATACCTGATGCATCAAAAATAACCGCTTTAAATTTTGACTCTTTATCGCCTTCATTGAACGCATTTAAAGTTAAACCTGATTTTGCTGCTGCTTGTTGCAGTTCAACATTATTCCCTGCATAACTATTTGCATGCACATTGCTAAGTACTTGAGAAATTGAATCAGACAACATACCACCTGGCGCAGCACCAACAAGTACAGCACCTTTAATTACAGGTGTTGCAGATTCAAAACGATCTAGCGCAAGTGGTGATGGCAAACCTAAATTTTTAATGACAAATTTACCAATTGGAGATTTTGCAAATACTTGGTATTGGTCAGACATGTTTATTATCTCTCTGAAAATTAATTTTTGAATGAATCTGTTTATATGTCCGAACTTCAATGTAATGTCAGATACTTATATTTCAACAGATGCATGATGCTTGTTCTGAATCATACTTGACTCAGCTACTATATGTCTTGACCTGAAAGCATCCGTAAATGTCATTTCAGTCAATACGACCCTCTCAACAATATGCTAATGTACGTCTTAAGAATAGCGTAAACATGCTTGGAAAAGCCTTATGAGCAAAACAACTCAAGAAAATCCAACAGTCGAGGATTCTGCTGCGGAAGCGGTGTCAAAACCATCAAAACAGCGTACGAGTGCCAACAAAAGTACCACAGTTGCTTCTAAATCAGAAAGTACTTCACGGACACCACGTACCCGTGCTGCTACATCGACTCGAAAATCCACAGCTTCAGATACCAATAAAGTAAAAGTAGATGCGCCTTCAGCACCTACAAAACAAACATCCACATCTCAGGGAAAAACCATGACTCAAACTGTTCGTCGTGTAGCCATTCTTGGCGGTAACCGTATTCCATTCGCTCGTTCAAATGGTCCATATTTCCAAGCATCCAATACAGATATGTTTACTGCGGCGTTAAATGGCTTAATTGAGCGTTTTAACCTTCAAGGTCAATGTCTTGGTGAAGTTGTTGCAGGTGCAGTATTGAAGCACAGCCGTGATTTCAACATGACCCGTGAATGTGTTTTAAATACTCAACTTGCACCTGAAACACCTGCTTATGACATTCAACAAGCATGTGGTACGGGTTTACAAGCAGCATTCCTTGTGGCAAATAAAATTGCTTTAGGTCAAATTGAAGTGGGTGTTGCAGGCGGTGTAGATACCACATCTGATGCGCCTATTGCATTTGGTGATGGCTTACGTAAAGCAATGCTTGAACTAAATATTGCTAAAACTGCAAAAGACCGTTTAAAAGCATTGTCAAAAATCAATGTTAAAGATTTACTTGATGCCCCTAAAAATGGTGAGCCACGTACAGGTTTATCAATGGGCGAGCACCAAGCCATTACAACGCTTGAATGGGGTATTTCTCGTGAAGCGCAAGATGAACTTGCAGCAACTTCACATCAAAAAATGGCAAAAGCCTATGATGCTGGTTTCTTTGATGACCTCATGACACCATTTTTAGGTTTAAGCAAAGACAATAACTTACGTCCTGATTCTTCAGTTGAAAAATTAGCTAAACTAAAACCAGCGTTTGGTAAAGGCGAAAATGCAACCATGACTGCGGGTAACTCTACCCCGTTAACCGATGGTGCATCGACTGTATTACTTGCTTCTGAAGAATGGGCAAAAGCCAATGGTCATGAAGTTTTAGCGTATTTGACTTTCACAGAAACTGCTGCTGTTGACTTTGTAGGTAAAAAAGAAGGTCTATTAATGGCACCTGCTTATGCTGTTCCACGTATGCTTGATCGTGCAGGCATTACGCTGCAAGATTTTGATTATTACGAAATTCATGAAGCATTTGCAGCACAAGTATTGTCTACACTCAAAGCATGGGAAGACACAACTTTCTGTAAAGAGCGTTTAGGTCGTGATGCACCATTGGGTTCAATCGATCGTAGCAAACTGAATGTCAATGGTTCTTCTTTAGCAGCAGGTCATCCATTTGCTGCAACAGGCGGTCGTATCCTTGCAAGTGCTGCAAAACTACTTAACCAAAAAGGTTCAGGTCGTATCCTTATTTCGATTTGTGCTGCTGGTGGTCAAGGTGTAACAGCAATTATTGAAAAATAATTCGATCATTACACAGCGAAAAATATTAAACACCTCTCAGTTCTCTTAGAGGTGTTTTTGTTTTAAAACATTCATGCAAAATAGTTACCGTTTTGTAGTATTAAATACCCAATTATTTTATTTATCTATAGCGATTGCTAAGGTCAATATTCCAATAATACTCACTCACAATAGGATATAAAATGACAAGTGAAGCTATTCGTAATCAGAAAGATAATTTTTATTAACTCTCCCAAATTCAGTATTTATTTGTATCGACTTTCAAACCTGTTGAAGTCAATTCGATTGCTTCAATTGATCACCAATTACTTGTCAACAACATTGTTGGTGAAGTAAAGGCAGCACTTGTATAAGATTTATCAATCAATCATTCTACGTTAATGTTTCAACCAGTTTAAATAAACCACCGATTCCGCAATTAAGTAAAGTATTAAAAGGTATTCCAACCTATGACTGCACTTTAAACAGAGGCATGTTTAATCTTCCATGTACTTGATTCACTCAAAAGGTTTGAAGTATATGTTGTTGTCGATGCTGGAGGTGGCACATCTGTTGCGACAAATTAAGCAACATTACTTCATATTGAATTATTTTGTGAATTACAACGTGATTGGAAACGTGCTAAAACCATTACACAATTTATGGATCTATTCATCAAAATAGATGGCACGGCGGGTATTCAATTTGTATCTAAAAAACCAGATTAATTTCCCTTTAATTGCTGTAAAAAAACCGTATCAATGCCTATCGATACGGTTTTTAGCGAAAGATTAACTATAAAATTTAAAATAAATACATTCATTTTTCTAATATGACAATTTCTTATTTCATAGTCACCATAGAACTAACTCCCAAACGTTCCTCAATGTAGTCATAACACCATTGGAAAATAAAGGTATATACCAAAATACACATCGTCATACTAAAATCGAGCAAAATAGCTTCAAGTAGACTCATATTCAAAGCATAAGCAACCATTGGAATAGTAGCCAACATTAAACCACCTTCAAAACCAATCGCATGCATAATACGAACAGGCACAGTACGTTTAAGCTGATGCTTCTTTTCATACTTTTCAAAAAAATGATTGAAAATCATATTCCAAATCACAGAAGTGACCGCCATAGCGATACCTAAAGTTCCTGTAATTTCCATTGGTACTTCAAAAATAAAACTTAATGCAATTGCGATGATCACTAGAAGAATAATCTCATAAGTCAACGCATGCACGACTCTTCTTTTTGAAATCATCATAAATCATTTCCTCTAAATTACAGATGGAGCCATTTTATGTGCTTATTATTGATTAATCGAGTTAGATTCTTTCAATTTTTTTGATAGGATAGATGTTAATATTTTTACTACTTACGACCAATGAACATCAACCAAGAACAATTAATCATTTTCAAAACGGTAATGGAAACAGGTTCATTCTCTGCAGCGGCACGTAAGCTCGGTAAAGTTCCCTCTGCCGTAAGTATGTCAATTGCGAATATGGAAATTGATCTCGATTTAAAATTATTTAGCCGTGAAGGTCGTGAGCCACTGCCTACAGCACAAGCACAAACTTTGTTTGAACGTACCGAACAGCTACTCACAGAAATGAATCAATGGAAACAACATGCCTATGCGCTAAGTGTTGGGCTTGAATCGGCATTAAATATTGTGGTGGTATCTGAGTTACTACATACTGATTGGACAAGTTATATTGCACTGCTTGAACAACAATTTCCCGAATTACAGATCAATATTTTTTCTGCACCGCAAGAAGATGCTATTAAAATGCTGATGAATAAATCAGCTCAACTTGCGCTAATGTTTGAGCGAGAGCAACTTGAAACAAGTGAGCAATTTGTTGAATTAAAACGTGAAGCTCTGGTTCCTGTCGCATCAATACAACATCCTCTTGCCCAATTGGAATATATTGCATTTGAAAAAATTCTGAAAAATCGTCAAATTGTGGTGGCAAGCCGTGACCGCACGATTAAACCAGAACTACTCTACTCACAAAAATATTGGCGCACTGACAATCATCATTCAGCTTGCGTGATGATTTGCCAAGGTCTCGGCTGGGGTGTTCTCCCTCTGGAAATGCTGAATGAAAACCCACTGTTACAGCAACAATTAAAAATTTTAAACTTTTCCGATTTCACACCGAAATTTGAATATTATGTCGATTTGGTTTGGAGTCGTGAAAGTGAACTCGGGGCTGCTGCTCGTTTTTTGATTGATTACATCCGAAATCAAAGAATTCAAGCAAATTAAAAGCCGTTTCAAGACTTTTTTTACTTTTGCTCAAAGCACAATGTGCTATAAATAAATACACAAGTATTTTAACCAAGAATTAAATCGTAATGACACAGTCCTCTTTAGCACAATTAAAAGCACTTACAACTATTGTTGCCGACACAGGTGATTTAGCTGCAATTGAACAATTTCGTCCATTGGATGCTACCACCAATCCATCTCTGATTACGGTTGCAGCCAATCAACCTGAAAACCGTGTACTCATTGAAGATGCATATACTCAAGCCAAAGCAGAAGGTTATCTGCATGATGAACTTATTGAACGCACCATCGATATACTTACGGTTAAACTTGGCGTTGAAATTTTAAAGATTGTTTCAGGGCGTGTTTCAACTGAAGTCGATGCCTCTTTATCATATGATACAGATGCAACGGTTGCCAAAGCACATGAGTTATTAAAACTATATAAAGAATATGGCGTTGAACAAGATCGTATTTTAATTAAAATTGCTTCAACTTGGGAAGGTATTCAAGCAGCCAAAATCTTAGAAGCTGAAGGCATTCATTGTAATTTGACATTACTCTTTGGTTTACACCAAGCCAAAGCCTGTGCAGATGCAGGTGTAACCCTAATTTCACCGTTTGTGGGACGTATTCTAGATTGGTATAAAAAAGCTGAAAATGTTGATCATTACCCTATCGAAAAAGACCCTGGTGTTTTATCAGTTAAACAAATTTATCATTACTACAAACAGCACAGCATTAAAACAGAAGTGATGGGTGCAAGCTTCCGCAGTGTCGATCAAGTCCTTGGACTTGCAGGTTGTGACTTATTAACCGTTGCACCGAATCTGTTGGCAGACTTGAACAATGAGCAACGTGTAGTCACAGCACAATTGACTGTTGATCATGTCCACTCAAATCATGAGGCAACACATCAAGCAATTCAAAAAGATGACTTTAAGTCACAACTTGAACATGATTTAATGGCATTTCAACTGCTTCAAGGTGGCATTGATGGTTTTATTCGTGCCCGTGATCAACTAAGTACCTTATTGCGTCAATCTTTTGGTATTGATGCAACAATTCACCACTAAACAACCATGTAAAATATTGATATAAAATTACGTTATAAATACCCTAAAAATGTACGCTTTATGTGTACAAGTTAGCCGAGTTTGTTATGATGCTTCTCGGCTTTTTTATTGAATGAGCCAATAGCTTTCCAATATTTTATCAAAAGGTGAGACATAGTGTTTGGCGTTATAGATTATTGGACCTATATCATTGGAACCATTTTCATTGTTATTTTACCCGGTCCAAATTCATTGTATGTCATGTCCATCGCCTCACGCTTTGGTGTGAAAACTGGCTATATTGGGGCGCTCGGTGTTTTTACAGGCGACCTAATTTTAATTTTATGCACTATTTTAGGTGCAGCATCACTATTGCATGCATTTCCTTGGCTCTTTATTTTACTTAAAGTCGTTGGTGCAAGTTATTTGGCATATTTAGGTATACGCCTTTTAATTGCAGGTTATCAGACATGGTTCAAAAAAGCCGAAAAGATCGTGGCTTCCACGGCAACAAATCAAACTGAACAACAAGACTTTCATCCCTACCGTACAGCGCTGACTATTAGTGTGTTGAATCCAAAAGCCATCTTTTTCTATTTATCGTTTTTCGTACAATTTGTTGATCCAAGCTATCCGTATCCTGCAATGAGTTTTGCAGTACTGTCTGTCAGTTTACAAATCATTAGTATGGGCTATTTGACTCTGCTCATTTTTTCAGGTGTGAAACTCGCAAACTTTTTTAATACCCGTTATAAAATTGCAGCTATTGGTGTTGCCTGTGTCGGAATCCTGTTCTGTGGCTTTGGTCTAAAACTTGCAACCTCGACTATGGTTTAATTTTTTGTTTCTATTTCCACCAATATTCCGATGATAATCAAAAAATATCATCCTGCTCATTTTTATGTATATTTCCAATGATGACTTTTACATATTTTGCGCATATGCGTGATGTTCATCGGTTATGCTTTCGCTCAGTACTATATTTTGGCATCGCTGAAAGTAAGTGAATATCAAGCTTGATTAAATCTAAAAATTGAATATTTGTTAAAATTTAAACATGTAAGCAGAAAGGAATCATGCAAAAAATCATTCAAGACTTCTCCATCCCCGCCGTATTTGCAGGTTTTATTACTTTTCTAATTGGCATTAGTGTTTCTGCAGTATTGGTCATTCAAGCGGCACAAATTTTAGGTGCATCTGCTGAGCAAATTACTTCTTGGTTTTGGGCTTTAGGCTTAGGCATTGGTCTTAGTGGACTCATTCTCTCTTGGAAATTTAAATACCCCGTTGCAACAGCATGGTCGACCGCAGGTCTTGCCCTCATTATGGCTACAGGCAGTGGCTACAGCTTATATGAAGCTATTGGCGCATTTTTAGTCTGTGGATTATTAACAGCTATACTCGGTTTCATGGGTATTTTTGAAAAAGTCCTCTCTTATATTCCGCAAAGCCTCACGAGTGCTATGCTTGCAGGTGTATTGCTCAAATTCGGCATCGCACTTTTTACAAGCATGCAAACCGATTGGGCTTTTATTTTATCTCTCTTAGCCGTTTATATTATCTCGAAACGCTTATGGGCACGTTATTGCATTGTTATTACCGTCATTGCAGGGCTGATACTCTGTCCAATGTTTATGGAATTCCATATGCCTATTGTACATTGGTCATTGGCAAAACCTGTATGGATTAGCCCTGAATTTACATGGTCGGCTATTCTTGGACTTGCTCTACCTTTATTTGTTATCAATATGGCTTCGCAATACCTTCCTGGGATTGCAATGATTAAAAGCTATGGTTATCAACCGCATGTTAAACACCTCATTGGCTGGACAGGTCTGACCCAAGCTTTACTTGCACCTTTTGGTTGTTATAGCGTAAATATTGCTGCCATTAGTGCAGCAGTTAGTCTTGATGATCAAGTCCACCCCGATCCAAGCAAACGATATATTGCAGGTATCAGTTGTGGATTTTTTTATATTATCATGGGCTTATTTGCAGCAACACTAACTAGTTTGTTGATGTCATTCCCTAAATTATTTATTATTGTGCTTGCAGGAATCGCACTTTTTGGCACCATTAGCCACAATATTTCCATTGCCTTTCAAGATGTCGCAGATCGTGAAGCGGCATTGCTGACCTTTTTATTTTGCGCATCAGGTGTACAGTTTTTCGGTATCGGTTCTGCATTTTGGGGACTATTGTTTGGATTCTTGGTTTCATTCATTCTGAAATTTAAAAATAAAACCTAACAAATTCTCAATACGCTTAACAACGGCATATTCATCACATAAATTTTGAATATGAGATAATCAAGATTCAGGTAAATCATCTTTACAATTTTAGTTGAAAATGGTTGCCTGATCTTGTAGTTACGAACATCCAAGCAAGGTTATTGTGCGTGATTAGGCTCAATTGGCAATACATTCTATAAGCTACTACAATAATTACTTAAATTAATATCTACATGGTTCAAAGCACATATGTAAAATAATAAATATAGATTCAAATTTGAACACACAATAGATTGATCTATCTGTTCAGGAGAAAGCTGATTTAAAAAATCTTATCATATTGGACAAATAATCTAATTCATTTTTATTATGTAACTTTATTCATTATGATTTTTATAATAGAAAAATAAAAATATCGCCTAAATTTAGGTCAAAAAAAAGCTTATCCAGTGATGGATAAGCTATAAAACTTGAATACAATAAAAAGAAACTACAGCTAGATTCTTGAGATAATTATATAAAATTTAAACTATATTGCCAATATTTAAAAACTATAAAATGAGATAGATTGGATATTAAAAAGTAAAATAATCCAAAATAATGTGATGCAAATCACATTATAGTAGCTTTGGATTTTAAAAATACAATTACATAGACTAAAGTCTAGTTAAAGTAATAATCTAAATCGCTGGATAAATTCCTGTACCTTCAGGCCAAGGTGATAACAATTCAAAACCATCGTCTGTGACCAAAACCATGTGCTCCCATTGTGCAGACCATGATTTATCTTTGGTAACCACTGTCCAACCATCATTGAGCTCTTTCACAGCCGCCTTGCCCATATTGACCATAGGTTCAATGGTAAAGACCATACCTTTTTTCAAGACCATACCCTGTCCTGCTTGACCATAATGCAAAACATTCGGCTGTTCATGATAAACCTTACCAATACCATGACCACAATATTCACGTACAATGGTATAACCATCTCTCTGTGCAACTTGCTGAATTGCATGACCTACATCACCCAATGTTGCTCCTGGTTTTACCGCATGAATCCCTGCAACCATTGCTTCGTATGTTGTATTAATGAGTTTTTTTGCTTCAGGTTTGACATTCCCAACACAGTACATACGGCTGGTATCACCAAAATAACCATCTTTAATAATCGCAACATCAATATTAATAATATCGCCATCTTGTAAAACAATTTTTGCCGATGGTATACCGTGACACACGACCTCATTTGGCGAAATACAAGTCGTTTTGGTATAACCGTAATAACCAATATTGGCAGGTATGACTTTCAATTCATTGACAATAAAGTCATGGCACAAGTCGTCTAAATATTCTGTCGTCACACCAGGTTTGACATAAGCTCCGATCATTTCTAGTACCTGAGCAGCAAGACGCCCCGATATACGAAGTTTTTCAATATCCTGTTCAGTTTTAATAGTGACTGCAGAAGCTTTCATGACTTAACCCTCTTTTGAGAAACATAAGTATACGCTTTCCTATCCAATAGGGCGAACCGAATATATAAAGTACATATTAAATGGGAAATAGTATGTATTAGTCTAATTTGTCCAAACAAAGTACATACAAAAATAAATTCGCATATTCAATAATCACTCATTTTCAACTTCAAATATCATATTTTTAGCTTAGATATCATTTGTTTATTTAGAATTTAATGGAATAATACATAACTAAATTATATGTGATTGATAAAATAAAATACAAAAGTAGTTGTATTTACTCTAAAATTATTTCCTTTTGCAATATCTTTCCTTTTATGACTAGTCTCCGCACACGGGATATTATTGCATTAGGGTTCATGACCTTCGCCTTATTTATTGGGGCAGGCAATATTATCTTTCCACCGATTGTTGCTCAGCAAGCCGGTGAACATGTTTGGTTAGCTGCTTTTGGTTTCTTAATCACAGCCGTTGGCTTACCCGTTTTAACGATTATGGCGCTGTCTAAAACAGAAGGTTCCATCGCTATTCTAAGTTCTCCGCTTGGAAAAGTGGCAAGTCTACTCTTGACTGTAGTTTGCTATCTTTCTGTTGGGCCATTATTTGCAACACCACGAACAGCCACTGTTTCTTATGAGATTGGTTTTTCTTCGTATTTTGGTGATTCAGCAAGCAGCTTATTCATTTATAGTGTTATTTATTTTGCGATTGTCACAGTCGTATCGCTATATCCAAATAAATTACTCGATACTGTTGGACATTTTCTTGCACCGCTTAAAATTATCTCCCTTGCGATTTTAGGTATTGCTGCATTTATTATTCCAGCAGGATTAGTCCCACCAGCAATTAACAACTATGTTACAAGCCCGGTATCTGAAGGTTTCGTCAATGGTTATTTAACCATGGATACTTTAGGTGCATTGGTTTTCGGTATTGTGATTATTCATGCCATCCATTCACGTGGCGTTACTGATCCTAAACTCGTGACTAAATATGCCATTATTGCAAGTTTAATTTCAGGTGTAGGCCTAACCCTTGTTTACTTAAGTTTATTTAAACTTGGGCTTGGAAGCCATGAAGCCGCACCAAATGCCGCTAATGGTGCCATAATTTTACATGCTTATGTACAGCATGCTTTTGGTGATATGGGATCAATCTTCCTCACCATTCTCATTGCTCTTGCCTGTATGGTCACTGCAATTGGCTTAACCTGTGCTTGTGCTGAATACTTTTCGGAACTTACTAAAATTCCCTATAAAATTTTAGTTTTCATTCTCGTATTATTCTCATTAATTATTTCAAATCTTGGTTTGACTAAATTAATTGCGGTATCTGTACCTGTACTTAGTGCAATTTACCCGCCAGCAATTGTGGTTATTATTTTAAGTTTCTTTTGGAAATTCTGGAAAAAACCATCACACGTTGTTGCACCTGTAACAGCTATTGCATTTGCATTTGGAATTATTGAAGGCATTAAAGTCACTGCTTTTGCAGATATTTTACCCGATGCTTTACAACATCTACCACTTAATGCACAAAATCTCGCATGGTTATTACCTTCAATTGCTGTATTGATCGTTTGTATTGTGATTGACAAAATTCGAAATTAAGACATTTCTTATTTTTATGCCGTAAAGTTAAATCTTACCCCGATTTAATTTGATTTGTGACCAATACTTGCCATTTTACCCAAATGTGCAACTATTGCTTACACTCGGTGCAAGTGCTACGATCCAAATATCAGATGAAAATACCCCCGAATATCGAGATCAACCCATTTAGGATTGATGCTTTGGTATTTCTCTTTTTCAGTGATTTTGTTTTAACTTAACTTATTGTGTAATTTTCAATCAAAATAATACTAATTTAGTAAATAAATAAGCTATTCCATTTTTGTCATAAATATGTCACAATTAATTCACATAATAGTAGTATTTTCTCTTGAAATATTCCCATATTGTGGTAAAACTAGAATACAAATCAGACTAAAACACATGGTTTTTTAGTCAAACATAACAATAGGAGGTATGGAGATGTTATCAATACATTTCAACAAGCAATTCTTCATTAATTCTTTAAAGACCAATAGCAAATTGGTCATTTATATAAGTACGACGCTTGCCATTTTTTTAATGATTCTTATGCATGGTTTAATTCAAGGCAATTTACAACCTGAATTCTTTGGTTATGCACTTATTGTAACTGCTGTCTTTTATATTTGGGACATCATTGACCACAGCCAGCGTAAACAACGTCGCATCAGTCCTTCTGATTAAAAAAGGGATGACTTTGTCATCCCTTTTTTGTAGCACAAATTGAATAATAAAAATTCAAATACTTTTTTCATCTATTTAATTTTCAATCTTTTTTTCTTAGCTTTACATTTAAATCAAAGCCAATGTTGCACCCCACAATAAACCACCTGTTGCAACAATCTCTCCAATGACCAATAACAACATCGCACAGCGCATCAACCATACAGGTAAACTTAATTTTCCTAATTTATGCGGTTGACGAAATTGGTTTGTCGTATCTTGTAAAAAGCCATGCACAATATAGCTTAAGATTGAAAAGCTAAAAAACAGGACATTAATCAATACAAAAGCAAGATTAAGTTCTGCCGACCATACTGAAAAATAAGCTAAAACCGCTAAAATTAATTTCGCAGGTGCATACAGCAGACTACTTCTATGTGCAATATCGACATAATAATGTGCCTTAGCATGTACAGAACGACTGATCTGCCAATACTTCCAAACTCCTGTGAGCATACCGACCCACAAATATAGACCACTAAAAATAATGGCAATCTTAACGGCAAAGCTCAATTGTTCAACATCCATATCATTTTCCTCTTTATTTTTTATGCCCCATCTTAACAAGCTCTGCAAATATTTTATGACTTTTCGGTCACACTCAAACCTCAGTTTCTTTTTAGAACTCATGTATGTTTAAGCTATCTTCTCTAGAACAATACGATGATTATTATGAGCAGTTGTGAAAACATGACCATTACTTGTAAAGATGGTTATACCCTAAATGCAAAATTTTACCCATCACAAGGTGACACAACCCAACTGCCTATTCTACTTTGTCCCGCCACAGGTATCACAATGGGTTTTTACCACTCATTCTGCGAGTGGTTAGCAACACAAAATTATCATGTTATGGTGTTCGACTTTCGTGGCATTGGACAATCTTTATATACGGAATTAAAAAAGAGTGACGCGAGCATTCAAGATTGGGGAATTTTAGATATTCCGGCTGCCATTGATAGCTTACTGAACAAGACACAACAACAAAAAGTTATTTTGATTGGACACAGTGCAGGTGGACAGTTACTCGGAATTACACCTAATTTTCAGAAAGTTGCTCGATTAATTGCAATTGCAGGTTCAACAGGTCATGTTAAAGGACTCAAAGGGCGTACCAAAAAAATGGCGCCTGTGATGTTTAATGTTGTGTTCCCCGTATCGATTGCGCTGAAAGGTTATGGCGCAACTCAAATGCTAGGCATGGGCGAAAATTTACCAAAGAATGTTGCACGCCAATGGGCACAGTTCTGTAGTAAGCCTGGTTATGTAATCAATGCTATTGGTAAAACCATTTTTAATGATTATCATCAGCAAATTCAATGCCCTATCACAGCTATTTATGCTTCGGATGATGAAATTGCTACCGAAGCTAATGTCAATGATTTACTGCGTTTATATCCAAATGCGAAAACAAATAAAATTGAACTTCAACCGACTCAGTATGATCAAAAAGCCATTGGTCATATGTTGATGTTTAAAAAATCACATCACCATATTTGGGCTGTTATTGCCGAACAAATTGCAGCCTAAGTTTTCTATATATTTCTTTAAATCGACTTTAAAATAGTCTTCTACATATTTCTAAATAAAAAAAATGCCTCAAATTTTGAGGCATTTTTAATATCAATTTTAAAATCAAATTATTTCAATGAGTTAAATACCTTAACCTCTAGATTCAGGCTTAGTGATTTTTACCCATTTAATACGATTTTCGTCCATTTCCAGAACTTCAAACCAAATACCATCGTGTTCAATCTGTGTGCCTTGTTTTACTTCACCTTGAGTTTTATCCAAGATTAGACCTGCAACACTAAAGTATCCTGAATCTTCATGTACCAGATCTAAATCGAGCATACCCATTTCAAGCTCAAGCTGATACAGATCAAGCATTCCCGATGCTTTCCATGTATTTTCATCAATTTTCGTGAGTTCAAGCTGCTCATCGGCATCAGGAAATTCACCTGCAATTGCTTCAAAAACATCGAGCGGTGAAATCAAACCTTGGATATTACCAAATTCATTACTAACTAGAACTAGTGAACCTTTTGAACTACGCAATGTATTAATCGCATCAATCACTTTCATTTTTTCAAAAATGAAAATCGGACGACTGCGTTTTAACAGTTTTTGCAATTGCTCTTCGTCATCCAAAGCATCAATCAATTCTTTAGCACGCGCAATAGTCACAACTTTATCTAATTGACCACGACATACAGGAAATAGACTGTGCGGAACGGCTAGAATTTGCTCACGAATTTTTTCATGATCATCATCAAGATTAATCCATGAAATTTGCAGACGAGGTGTCATAATTGAAGCTACGCTTCGTTCAGCAAGTGTTAAAACACCACCAACCATATAGCGCTCTTCATCACCAAAGGCTTTTTGTGCAGCCAATGATTCACCTGTTTGCAACATCAAATCATCATCTAGCTTACTTCCCATCAATTTCAAGATGGAGTCTGCAGTACGGTGACGCAGTGGAATTTTAGACTGATGCTTTTCTACATTTCGGCTTGTAAATTGGTTAAATGCTTCAATCACAATCGCAACCCCAATACCTGAGTAGATATACCCTTTCGGAATATGGAAGCCAAAGCCTTCAGCGATTAAACTAATACCAATCAATAATAAGAAACTTAAACATAGAATAATGACGGTCGGATGACGATTTACAAAGTTGGTTAATGGTTTCGATGCAACTAACATAACAACCATTGCGACAATCATCGCAACCATCATTACATAGATATTGTCGACCATACCAATTGCAGTAATCACTGAATCTAAAGAAAAAACAGCATCAAGCACGACAATTTGAGCAACAACTGCGGCAAAGCCTGCATAGACAACATTATTTGTTGTTACCTGAACTTCAATTTTACCTTCCATTCGCTCATGCAATTCACTGACTGCTTTATAGAGTAAGAATAAACCACCAAATAGAAGAATTAAATCACGCCCAGAGAAGGTCAAGTTAAAGACCGTAATTAACGGCTTTGTAAGCGTAACAAGCCAAGAAATGGCAAATAATAAGCCCAAACGCATAATTAATGCGAGGCTGAGACCCAAAATACGTGCTTTATCACGTTGTTCTGGAGGAAGTTTATCTGCCAAAATGGCAATAAAAACAAGATTATCAATACCAAGTACAATCTCTAACACAATCAGCGTTAACAGACCAACCCAAATACCGGGATCCATTAAAAATTCCATTGATTAGAACCCCTGCACTGTATTTTTTTACAGCTAAAACAATTTAACCCACACGGCGATGGATCCATGAAAGATACCTTTTTCAATAAAGTGACTTTTATTATGCATAAATGGATACATTTGTAATTCTTTTTTTTTGAAATGTTACATTCTGAAATAATAATATTTTAACCTAGACCCAATCTGAGCTTTACACGCCATCTTCATGTTGTTTTTAAATGAAATATCACTGTACAAATCGATAATATTTACACATCTGATCATTCATCCATTTTTTAAATCTTTTTTCATTTTGATTAATACATAAATGACTTTTTTATTTATATAAAAATATCCTATAAATATTTTTGATATTTCATTTATGTATATGACTTTTTAGACATCATTTTTTGACCATTGACCAAATATTAAAGTGCTTAAATTCCTGTAAAATAAAAAATAGTCCTCTTAATGATGATTAGAAATATTTTCTCAACTCACTTAAAGTTTTTAATTTATTTTTAACTTTAAATTAATCATAAACCTAATGGAATTTTCAGCCATGACAATTGCTCATGCCTTAATGTTCAAACGCATATCAAAGGACATTACACATACATGTTATGAAGGCACCTATCTCAATCATGATGAGGTTTTAGAACAACATCAGATCAACATTAGGGTAATGCACAAGGATCAACAACAAGAACTTACGTATCAGGTTATTCTTGAAAATACACAACCGACAGCACAACTGACGCAAGTGAATATTATAAATTCTCAAATACTTACAGAAGCAACACGATTTGCGCAAAGTATTATCGCATTCCATCAAAATCATGACAGTTATGCCCTGTCATTACTGAATGAACATGTGTAATTTAATGCCTAGGAGAAATCTTTATAGTGGATTTCTCCTGTTTTTTCAGATAAATGACTGAACAATTATTGATACATCTATCTAATTTCAAATAATATAAGTAATATAGCGATCAGACGATAATTAAAAAAATGGGATTTAAGAATGTCTAAGAAGTACTCGAAATTTTTACCTACATCAGACGAATTTAATTTGGAAGAATTTCCATTTTATTGGGTAACGCAAGTGCATGCACAATACGTTTTAAATGTAGATCATGCTTTGAAAAAATATGGCGTTGATAACTCTCGCCGTCGCTTGCTACTTGCTCTCAATGCAAAGCCACATGCGAGTGTTTCCGATCTTTCAGATATGATTGTGTCTAAAATGTCGACCACTACAAAAATCGTGTATCGTTTGAAAGATGAAGGTTTTGTTGACACCTATTCATGCACCGAAGATGCACGTATTACTCGTGTACATTTGACAGATTCAGGCAAAAAAATGACTGAGAAAATCAATGATCTCATGAGTGTTGTACTTGAACAATCATTTGAAGGCTTAACACCATTACAAATTGAAAAAATGATGGAATCGTTAAAACATATTTTTAAAAATCTTGCACATTAAAACAAGCATATAAATGTTTGACCAAAACTGCTTTAAATCAACCAGGATTAAAAGCAGTTTTTTATTTCCTTTAATGTAAACGAAATAAAAAAACCTCCGAAGAGGTTTTTTTATTTATTAAAGATACAACAACTCAAATTAGTCGCCTGTATACCCTTTTAACTTTAAACGGTAAGCATGTAACAATGGCTCTGTATAACCTGATGGCTGCTCTGCACCTTTGAATACTAAATCATAAGCTGCATCATAAGCATAACAATTAAATGCTGGACCCATTGGTGTATATAAAGGATCATCCGCATTTTGACCATCAACAATAGTCGCCATACGTTGCATTACTTCTTCTACTTGTTCTTTGGTTACAATACCGTGACGCAACCAGTTTGCAACATGCTGAGAAGAAATACGTAATGTTGCACGATCTTCCATTAAACCAACATTATTGATATCTGGAACTTTAGAACAACCTACACCTAAATCTACCCAACGAACAACATAACCTAAGATACCTTGAAGATTATTTTCAAGCTCTTTAGTTTTTTCTTCATCAGACCAATTTGTATCGGTCGCCAATGGCGGTGTTAATAAGTCATCTAAAGGTAAAGCTTCTGTTTGTAAAAGCTCTTTTTGGCGCTCAGAAACATTACATTGATGGTAATGAATCGCATGAATCACAGCACCTGATGGTGATGGCACCCAAGCACAGCTTGCGCCCGCTTCAGGATGTTCAATTTTGGTATTATACATATCAAGCAATAAATCTGGTTTTGGCCACATGCCTTTACCAATTTGCGCTTTACCACGTAAACCAGCTTTAAGACCAATCATTACGTTACGGTTTTCGTACGCTGGGAACCAAGTTTGCGCTTTCACTTCGCCTTTACGAACGAATGGACCTGCTTCCATAAAGGTATGAATTTCGTCACCAGTACGATCCATGAAGCCTGTATTAATGAAGATAGTACGGTCTTTTGCTTGCGCGATACAGTTTTTCAAGTTTACAGATGTGCGACGTTCTTCATCCATAATACCGATTTTAAGTGTCTTCGCAGGCAAACCAAGAGCCTGCTCAGAACGCTCAAACAATTCAACAGCAAAAGCAACTTCTTCAGGGCCATGCATTTTCGGTTTAACGATATACATTGAGCCTTTACGAGAGTTATGATTTTCGTTCTGACCTTTAATGTCAGCGAAAGACAATAACGGTGTAATTAACGCATCCATGATTCCTTCGTAGATTTCAACACCATCTACAAGAATCGCAGGATTCGTCATCAAATGACCTACATTACGAAGAAGCATCAATGAACGACCGTGAAGTTTCGTTTCACCGCCAATGAGGTTTTTGTGCATACGATCTTTGTTTAAAGTACGTGTAACTGTTTTACCGTTTTTCACGATAGACTCAGTTAAATCACCTTTCATTAGACCTAACCAGTTACGGTAGCCTTCAACTTTCTCTTCTGCATCTACTGCAGCAATTGAATCTTCTAAATCTTGAATAGTCGTTACAGCAGCTTCAAGAACCAAGTCTTTAACGCCTGCAGCATCAGTTTGACCAATCGGGCTTGTTGCATCCACTTCAATGATAACGTGCAAACCATTGTTCAATAGAACAATTTCAACAGGTGCAGCTTCATCACCATTAAAGCCAACAAATTGTGCTTCTTTTGCAAGTGTTGTTGTAGAGCCATCTTTCAAGCTTACAACTAATTTTTTACTTTCCACCGCATATTTGGTCGCATCTGCATGCGAACCTGCGACAAGTGGGAATGTTTCATTTAAGAAATTTTTAGCAAATGCAATAACTTTTTCGCCACGTACAGGGTTATAACCTTTACCTTTTTCTGCACCACCCTCTTCTGGGATCACGTCAAAACCGTAAAGTGCATCGTAGAGTGATCCCCAACGCGCGTTTGCAGCATTCAAGCAATAACGTGCATTACGCACAGGTACTACAAGTTGCGCACCAGCAAGCAATGAAATTTCTTCATCTACATTTTCTGTGCTGATTTGGAAATCTTCTACTTCAGGTAGTAAGTAGCCAATTTCAATAAGGAAAGCTTTGTAAGCTTGAAGTTCAAATTTATTATTACGGTGCCATTCATCAATTTTAGCCTGAAGATCATCACGCTTCGCAAGTAATGTCTTGTTCTTAGGACTAAGATCGACAACAACCTGTTCAAAGTTTTTCCAGTAGGTATCACTGTTTAAACCTGAACCCGGTAAAGCTTCATTTTCTATGAAATCATAGAGTTCTTTAGCAATCGCTAACTTACCTTTTTGAATACGTACAGTCATTGTCTTTCCTGATATTGCTATTTTTTATAACAAGAGTTTCTAGTATACCGAATTATATTTAGCTGAATAGTACTATAACTTTCCTAAATAGTGATCATTTTAAATAAAGTAAATGTACTCATATATTTAAAAAATGACACTCAGAAAAGCAACATTATCACCAAGCTAAATACTCTTTTACAGTGTATAAAGTTTTTAAAATGTCCATATTAGACTTAAGTGCTGAAATGAATAATTTTCACGCTTTTTTCATTTCATTTTCCACTCAACGCTCAAAGATTAAGCCATGAATGCAACAAAAAGTCGACCTATCTACTGAATTATTCTATTAAATTTTACAATCAAAAAAGCACTCCGAAGAGTGCTATCGTTTTACATCTAAATATTATGATTCAACTTGAAGTTCGCTGTTATCGTTAATCAAACGATGTGCTTCTTGTAAGTATTCATCTGACTGCATTTCCAAGAGTCGAGAACGAGTTCGTTCAATCTCAAAAGCAAGTCGCTCACCTTCATAAATATTAATAATCGAATCTTCCGAAGTAAGTAATAATTTAACACCTCGGTCATAAAACTCATCTACCATATAAATAAAACGGCGTGTCCCTTCTGATAGTAAGTCCGTGAGATGTGGAACATTACTCACCAAAATCGTATTATAAATATTTGCAATTTCAATAAAATCGGATGGGCTACGCGGCTTCATACATAACTCACGGAAATCACACCATAGAATATCTTCTGTATGCCCTAATGTTTCAACCACACGATTATTAATCATAATTGGTTCTTCAGAAACTTTTTGTGATGCAGTTAATGCTGAAAAGCGTTGTGCCATCCACACTTTATTATCATCGCTAAGTGGAGTCTTAAACAATTGTGCCTGTTTTAACACACGTAAGCGATAATCAACACCTGCATCTACATTTAAAACAACGCAGTTTTTCTTCACCAATTCAATGGTTGGAATAAAGCGATCGCGATGGATTCCATCTCGATACAAACCATCTGGTGCAATATTTGATGTCGCAATGAGCGTAATGCCACGATCAAATAATTTCTGGAATAAATCACTTAAAATCATTGCATCTGTGACGTTTGAAACAAAAAATTCATCGAAACAAATGACAACGGCTTCTTTATAAATCTGATCCGCAACCAAATCTAATGGATTACGCTGACCTGAAAGCTTATTTAATTCACGATGAACATACTGCATAAAGTGATGAAAATGCATCCTTGTTTTACGGCGAAATGGAACAGAATCATAAAACTGATCCATCAACCATGTTTTACCACGCCCAACACCACCCCACATATACACACCACGTGGTGCAGTTTGACGGCGAAAACGGCGAAAGGCTTTTTTAGAAGCTTTATAGCGGTTAAGGAGTTCCTGCCAAACTCTCTCCAACTCATGCACTGCCTGTGCCTGTGCATCATCAGGCATAAATTGCCCCGAAGACAATGCCTGAGCATAACGCTCACCAGGTGATAATGGAGTAAATGAGGTGCTGTGTGTCGTGTTCTGATCTAACATATGGCTTAGGTACTTTTTCTGGTCCAAGTGGAGTATATCGGATATTGAACAGCTATAAATAAAACTTTAGACGATCATTTTATTTTTTCAGCTTAGGCTGTTTTGCATACTGCCGTGGGCTGTGTCCAAACCATCGTTTAAATGCATGATTGAATGCAGCGGGTTCAGAATAACCCAATAAGTCTGCAATTACTTCAATCGAATATTCGTTGTATTCCATCAACTTCAGTGCTTTATGTTTAATCAATTGCTCACGAATTTCTTTATAACTTGTGCCCAATTGTTGTAACTGATAACGCAATGTTCGCTCTGCAAGATCCAAAGCATGTGCCGTTTCTGCCATACTTGGAATCACACCTTGCTGTAATTCTAAATAATCCATTACATGCTGAATTAGTAAATGCGGATGTGACACATCATTGTTTAAACGTTCCAATTCAGCAATACATTTATCTTCATATACTCGAAATGTCATCAAATCTGCCGATGGAATTCGCACATTCAATACATCTTGATTCAGCTGAAAAACTGCGCAGTCAGCTGAAAAATGCAAATCATGCCCATAGTAGGCATAATATTCCTCAAGTGTAGTCGTATCTTTTGGTGCAGAAAATGGTAATTCCACACGAATTTCTGGTGCAGATAAACCCATCATCCGATAAATATCGAGAATAAATTTATAGGTTCCCGATATTTCACATTGTGCCCGAAGTAATCCCATATCTGTTTCAAGATCAACAGGTACATAAGTCAAAGCAACCCGCCCACCCTGTGTTTGATTTTTTTCAAGCAAAGCCAATTGACCAAACAAATGTGTCAAACCTTGAAAACGAATACCACTTTTCAAGGCATCTTGAATCGTACCGCAAGTCACCAACAACATGAGTAAAGGACCGTAACCGGCCAGTGCGTAATGCTGTCCAATGAATAATCCAATCTCTGGACGTACATCATGCCCAATTGCTTTCAGAATATCCCACTCTAGGTCGGCATGAATAATGGTACCCATATCAATCGCATCGGCTTGAATACCAATATTTGCTAAACGTGCATCGACATCAATGCCTGCATTACGCATACCTTGAATCAAATACATCAAACCTAGAATGGATCGTTTCATTAAATTTCAAGCAACTCTTGAATCGACGCTGAACTGTATTCCAATTAATGACATTCTATTAGACATAGAATTCATCAAAATAAATTGTTAGCTCATATTTTTACCCGAAAGTAGCCTCATTGCAAATTGCCGAATATATCAATTTTTACGTCTTTACAATCATATTCATTTTTGACCAACCACATTATGCTACGCAATAAGTACAATAAATGTTCAGGATGAAAATTAATGTCACGCCAAACTCAAAACAAAGATCTATCACAAAAAACACGTGTCGCCATTATTGGTGCAGGTTTTGGCGGCATAGCCATGGCAATTCGCTTGCTCCAAGCAGGAATTCAAGATTTTATTATTCTCGAAAAAGCCAATGATGTCGGTGGTACATGGCGTGAAAATCAATATCCAGGTGCAGCATGCGATGTACAATCACATATGTACTCCCTCTCTTATGCAGCAAAAACCAATTGGTCTAAACGCTATGCTGAGGCTCCTGAAATTTTTGACTACATCCAAGATTTAATTGAACAATTTAATCTTAAAAAATATATTCAATTCAATCAAGAAGTCATCTCAACCACCTATAGTGAAACGAATTTTAACTGGGCTATTCAACTTAAAGATGGCTCAAGCATTGAATCACAATTTGTTATTTTTGCATCAGGCCCACTGCATGTTCCACAAATACCAAATATTAAAGGCATCGAAAAATTTAAAGGTGAAGTCTTCCATTCTTCACATTGGAACCATACATATAACTTAAATGATAAAAATGTTGCCTCAATTGGTACTGGTGGTAGTGCGATCCAGTACATTCCTGAAATTGCACCTAAAGTTAAAAATTTGTATGTCTTACAAAGAACTGCTGCTTGGGTCATTCCAAGAGATGAACGCACATATAACGATTTAAATAAAAAACTTTTCGAAAAATTTGAATGGTTCCGCAAACTACATCGTGCACGTTTATATTGGTCAAATGAATCTCGTGTTGTTCCAATTGTTCAACCACAAATGATGAAATACGGTCAGAAACTTGCCGAAATATTTATTAAATATCAGGTTAAAAATAAAAAAATTGCCAAAAAACTCACCCCTGATTACATTATGGGCTGTAAACGTATTTTGATTTCGAATAAATATTTTCCAACATTCAACCGTACCAATGTTGAGCTAGTCACAGAGCAAATTCAGGAAATTACTGAAAATAGCATCATATTCAAAGATGGACAAAAACGTGAAATTGACTGTCTTATTTACGGTACAGGCTTTATTACAGACCCTCGTATCTATTTAAAATCATTTGAATGTTATGGTGAAAATGGTCTTGAACTTAAAGAAGCATGGAAAGATGGTGCAGAAAGTTATTATGGTATCACCACTAAAAATTTTCCAAACTTATTTCAGCTATTGGGACCAAATACTGTACTTGGACATAATTCAGTGATTTTCATGATTGAATCACAAGTGAATTATATTTTACAACTGATTCAAATGGTTGAAAGAACACATATTCAAGCAGTTACGATTAAACCTGAGGTTCAAGATCAATTTAATACATCTATACAACAACAACTCCAAGGTACGGTATGGCAATCAGGCTGTGTCAGTTGGTATCAACAAGATGGCGGTAAAAACTTTTCACTTTGGCCAACCTATACATGGAAATTTTGGCTTAAAACACGTAAAGCCAACCTGAATGATTATCAGCTTTTAGGCAATCAAAAACAGCCCGTAAAAGGCTCACAAGCAGCTTAAATAATGACTATAATAGGCAAATAATTTTATTTGCCTATTTTCATGCAATCACTTTGGCTTATTTTCCAACTTCTTTTTTGTTTATTTCTTGGATTTATTTTTGCACGCCGTGTACCTCAATGGCTCGAAAAAATTGCGTTTAAAATCCTACCTTATTTTACCTATATTTTACTCATTGCAATCGCAATAGAGTTTTCGCAAACAATGCATAGTATTGCGAGCCCCTCACAAATTTTAGGTAATGCTATCAGTATTGCACTTGCAACATCAATTGGTGCTTTTTTATGTTGCTATATTTTATTTAAAGCTATTGGCTATAAGCCAACGCAAGGTAAAGTTTCTGCCGAATTACTAGTCGGCTCGTTACTTAATATTAGCTATGCATTCATTGCTCTTGCCATTGGTTATGGAATAGCAGAGCTTGCCAATCATCATCAATATGCACTACATGTCAGTACATGGAATTTATTGTTAATTTACATGATCTTAATTGGTCTTGATTTAGCCTATTCTCCCCTTGATCGCTCATGGCTCAATTGGAAAATTATGCTCGTGCCTGTAGGCTGTATTATTGGTTCAATTCTAGGTGCTATTGCTGTTTCATTCATGACTAAAGACATTAGCCTCAAAGATTTAATTATGCTTTCTCAAGGTTATGGTTTTTATTCTATGACTGGCATTGTGGTGACAGAGCTCAAAAATGCTCAGCTTGGTAGTATTGCCTTAATCAATGATTTATTTAGAGAAATTTTTGCCATTTTATTTATGTATATAATTGGTTGGCGCTATCCTCGTTCTGCTATTTCATCTGCAGGTGCAACTGCAATGGATGTCACATTACCCATGGTCAAACAAGCTTGTGGGAATGATTTTATTCCTCATGCCATGGTCAGTGGATTTATACTTTCGGTACTTGCTCCAATTGCAGTCAGTGTATTGGCAGCTCTTTAAAAATTTTAAATGTCAAAAGTTATATTTTTTTAGTGACCATACATTCAGCCTAATGCAGAATTTTTATTCCCACGACTGGTCGTGTTACGGTGTTTCTGGTAAAGCTCATATACCATACGTTCAGGTTCATTCAGTCTGGGAATCGTGTTTATAAACTCATTTCTCATAAATAGATTGCACCTAAAGACATTTTATCCTCCTAAAATTTAATATTTACTGAAACGACAAATACCAACTTATAAAGTTACGTTTTACTTAGTTTTAATATTTTTTAGTTTTGTGAAACTTTCAATTTAAACACTTTTTACCACGTAATCACATATAAAGAAAAGTAGCTTTAAATCATTCATACATTAAAATACTACCCTCCAATTGATTAAAAGTTAATTTCAACTCCACTCAGCAAATCACCCAAGAAATCTAAAATTGAACTATCCAGATCTACAGTATCTGAAATACCTATTTGGATAATGACTTCGAAAGCAATATCGGAAGCTATACCATGTTGATTCTCTTAATTTTCTTACGCTTCTAATTGCCCTAGACTTGCATTCAAATCAAGACTATCTAGTCGCATAGTCATACCTTTTCAGTGGAATGAAAAACGCATCCATAAGGTATAAAAAAACCTTTCGATTGAAAGGTTTTTTTACGTAGATTCTACACAATTGCTTAAATTATAGCGTTGCGAGAATATCTTTTAATGTTTGTGCAGGATTTGCCGACTGTGTAATTGGACGACCAATGACTAAATGAGTTGAACCATCGAGCATCGCTTGCTTTGGTGTCACAATACGTTTTTGATCATCTGCACTTGAACCCGCTGGACGAATACCTGGTGTCACTAAAGCAAAATCTTGTCCTAGAGTTTCACGCAACATTTTCGCTTCTTGCGCTGAACACACTACACCATCTAAACCACTGTCTTGAGTCAGTTTTGCAAGACGCTGAACCTGTTCAAAAGGCTCTATATCTAAACCAATATCGCGTAAATCTTCACGACCCATTGAAGTTAAAACAGTTACTGCAATCAATTGAGTTGCATAGTTTCCTGCTTTTAAACGCTCTACACATGTTTCCATCATCTTGCGACCACCAGAAGCATGAACATTAACCATCCATACCCCCATATCTGCCGATGCACATACCGCTTGAGCAGTTGTATTTGGAATATCATGGAATTTAAGATCTAGAAAAACCTCAAAACCTCGATCATGCAGTGCCTTAACGACAGATGAACCTTCGTGCGTAAAAAGTTCTTTACCCACTTTTAAACGACATAAGGATGGATCAAGTTGTTCAGCAATTGCTAAGGCGTCATATTGGCTTTTTGCATCAAGAGCAACAATAACACTCATGTTTCTTAATTCCATCACTTAAAAATTACCGCATTATAAATGCGTATGACAAGCACTGCAAAACATGGATGAATCTTTTCAGCTTTTCCGATTATTTCCACTCATTTAATATGCACAAAAAAGACCTTACCTATAAGGTAAAGTCTCTTTTGAAATAGCAAGGCGTATTATAGAGGATTTGAACTCTTACTTTCAGGGTTTACATCCAATACGGTCTTTTCATGGCGTACATTTGCAGCAGCTTCAGCAGCAGCCTGTTGTGCACTTTGAATCTGCTCTTTACGTAAATGCTCAATATCTTTGCGCAAACGCTTAATTTCCCAACTGTTTTGAAAAACTCGGAAAACCTGAACACCCAACAACAGACCAAGAACAATGCCAATCACTAAGGTAAATAATAACAATAAACCTAAGCGCATAGCAGGAACTTGTGTAAACCACAAATCTACAGCTAGTTCAGTACCATTAAGTAAAACCAAAGCTAAAGCATAGCCAAAAATTGCTATCAGCAGTAACACCAAGACATAGCGCATAGACACCCCATTCGAATTTTATTTATCGGCAGATTCGTTTACTGCATCACGTAGTGCTTTACCAGGCTTAAAATGTGGAACTGCTTTTGCAGCAACTTCAACAGATTTACCTGTTTTAGGATTACGACCAACACGTGGGTCACGGTGGTGTAATGCAAAGCTACCAAATCCGCGAATCTCAATACGATCATCGCCAGATAATGATGCAATCATTTGATCGATCATAATTTTAACAGCTTCTTCAACTAAAGGCTCTGCTAAATGTGGGTTTTTCAACGCAATGCGTTCTATTAAGTCAGACTTATTAAGTGCTTCATTTGTCATAGGTAACCTCATAAATTTTAATGCTATTTATCAACCTACAAATAATATCCTTTTTAAATACAAAAAGGTAGCGCAGTCATCGAATACTACGCTACCTTTTACAGTATTTGTATAAAAAGTATTAATTAATTACATTAAATAATACTTCTTTACAACACCTTAGTTACCCATTTGCGCTTTGATCAAGTCACCAATAGTTTTTGGACCATTGTCTTGACCATTTGCAGCAACTGGAGCTTTCAAGTTAGCAACTGCTTCTTTTTCTTCAGCTTCGTCTTTCGCTTTGATAGACAAGTTGATAGAACGAGATTTACGATCAACGTTGATGATTTTCGCTTCAACTTCTTGACCAACTTCTAAGAATTTAGTTGCATCTTCAACGCGATCGCGATTGATTTCAGATGCTTTCAAAGAAGCTTCAACTTCGTCAGCTAACTTAATAGTTGCGCCTTTAGCGTCAACTGCAGTTACTGTACCTTTAACCAACGCACCACGTTCGTTAGTTGCAAGGAAGTCATTGAACGGATCGTTGTTCATTTGCTTGATACCAAGGCTGATACGGTTGCCTTCAGCATCTACTGAAAGGATAACCGCTTCAACTGTGTCACCTTTCTTGTAACGACGGATAGCTTCTTCGCCTTGTTCGTTCCAAGAAATATCAGACAAGTGAACTAGACCATCAATACCGCCTGGTAAACCGATAAAGATACCGAAGTCAGTGATAGATTTGATCGTACCAGAAACTTTTTCGCCTTTATCGTGGTCTTTAGAGAACTCTTCCCATGGATTAGCACGAGTTTGTTTAATACCAAGAGAAATACGACGACGCTCTTCATCAACTTCAAGAACCATAACATCAACTTCATCACCAATCTGAACAACTTTAGATGGGTGGATGTTTTTGTTAGTGTGATCCATTTCTGAAACGTGTACTAAGCCTTCAACGCCTTCAGCGATTTCAGCAAAACAACCGTAATCAGTTAAGTTCGTTACACGAGCTTTAACGATAGAACCTTTAGGATAACGGTTCATGATCGCTAACCATGGATCTTCGCCAAGTTGTTTAAGACCTAGTGAAACACGGTTACGTTCTTTGTCAAATTTAAGTACTTTAACAGTAACTTCTTGACCAACTTCAACAACTTCTGAAGGGTGCTTGATGCGTTTCCAAGCCATATCAGTAATGTGAAGAAGACCATCAATACCGCCAAGATCAACGAATGCGCCGTAGTCAGTAAGGTTTTTAATTGTACCAGTAACAGTTTGACCTTCTTCCAATTGAGAAAGAAGAGCTTCACGGTCAGCTGAAGATTCAGCTTCCATAACTGCACGACGAGATACAACAACGTTGTTACGTTTAGCATCAAGTTTGATAACTTTAAATTCTAACTCTTTACCTTCAAGGTGAGTTGTATCACGGATCGGACGAGTGTCTACAAGTGAACCAGGAAGGAACGCACGTACTGGACCGATGTCAACAGTGAAACCGCCTTTAACCTTACCAGAAATAATACCAGTAACGATTTCGCCGTCTTCAAAGATTTTTTCAAGCTTAGTCCAAGTTTCAGCACGTTTCGCTTTTTCACGAGAAAGAACTGTTTGACCCATACCGTTGTCAAGCGCTTCAACAACTACATCAACTGTGTCGCCAACCTGAACTTCAAGCTCACGCTGTTCATTTAAGAATTCAGCACGTGAAACAACGCCTTCAGATTTAAGGCCAGTGTCAACAGTAACCCAATCAGAGTCGATGCTAACAACGATACCTTGGATAACGGCACCCTTTTCAACGTTGAGGTTTAATTCGCTTTCTTCAAAGAGGGCTGCAAAAGATTCGGTCATGATATACCTAGTAAGTCTTCAGTCTTGGATCAGACAAGGCTGGTTTAGTTAAGCGTCCACATAGTCCCTATAAGAACTGATCAAGCTATGCATCTGCTGATTTTAAAAATTAAAAAACAGTTTATTTAGAAAATTTTGAATCGGCATACTCGGTCATCATTTTAAAGACTTCTTCAATGCCAATTTCGGAACTGTCAATGATGTATGCATCTGACGCAGGTTTCAATGGAGCGACTGTGCGTTCCATATCCCGCTTATCCCGAGTTTGTATATTTTCTAAAATATCGTTTATTTTAACATTCAGCCCCATGCCCTGCAACTGTTTTACTCGTCGCGCTGCACGAGACTCCGCAGAAGCAGTCAAATAAATCTTTACTTGTGCATGTGGAAAAATCGCTGTTGCCATATCACGACCATCTGCAACTAAACCTGGCGCTTGTGCAAAAGCCAATTGGCGTTCAACTAGAGCAGCTCTAAGTTCAGGAATAGCAGCGACTTTTGATGCATACTCACCAACTTGTTCAGTGCGAATGGTTTGACTTACATCTTGACCATCTAGTAATGTTACGATACCTGATTCTGTTGTTTCAAAGATGATGTCAAGTTTTGTTGCAATTGTAACGCATTGTTTGAGTACATCTGCATCATCTAGCGATTCAAGTAAACCTTGTTGGTGTAATGACAATCCAAGTAGACGATATAAAGCACCCGAATCCAATAAATGAAACTGATAATGCGCTGCCAATCGTGCCGCCAATGTTCCCTTTCCTGAACCACTTGGACCATCGATGGTAATAATTTGAATTGTCATTGAATTTCCTGTTTATACAGACTTTGCAAGTTTTCTAAAACCTAGTGTAATCGCTACTTTTAACTGTGCAAGTATTAATTTGCTGACAAATGGCGCACGTGCTTGCAATTCAATCGTATAATCAACACGGGTTTTATGATCACCTAATGGCGTAAATTCAATAATCCCAATATGATGTTTAATTAGTGGATTTTTAATTATTTTATATTCTATGCGATTGTTCACATCAACAAAGGTAATTTGCTCTTGAATCGGTTTGATCGGTCCTAAACCCATACGACGAATTGAACCTAAACCATCAGGACGTTCAGGATCAGTTGAATCCTTCACACGCACCACTTGAATTGGTGCAAATGCCACATTATAAGTTGCATGTTTAGATAGTAAATCGAAAACCTGTTCTACAGGCGCATTAAACTCTTGTTTTACTTGAATCGAATTCATTGTTATTTCCATTGTTGTGTAAGTTTAGAACACTATGACAACACTCATTGTCAATTTCAATATAATAAATTATTCAGTAGCGTCATTTAATGACTTTTTTAGCTGTATGGCTTGTTTTTTTTGTTCACGGCGCATTTTAAAGAAATTTGAAAGTTGTTCGGAACACTGGTCCTGCATACAACCACCTTCAAATTCAAATACATGATTGTAATAGCCTGAATTAAGCAATTGACGTGCGCTGACCAATGAACCTGCTTTCGGTTCAGTTGCAGAAAAAACAACACGTTGAATGCGAGAGTGAATAAGCGCACCGACACACATGGTACACGGTTCAAGAGTTACGTAGAGTGTAGCATCATTAGGTAAACGGTAGTTTTTAATGCTTTGACATGCTTGGCGAATTGCCAAAATTTCCGCATGTGCTGTAGCATCATGAGTCGAAATGGGGCTATTAAACCCCTGTCCAATGATCTGTCCTTGACTAACAATCACTGCACCAACAGGAATTTCTCCCAATTCAGCAGCCTCAGCAGCTTGCGCATAAGCAAGCTGCATCCACTGTAAATCTATTTTTTGCTGATCACTTAATGCTTCATTGAGTGAGTCATGCAATTTAGACATAAAACTTTCCATAACATATACAATAAATTTGACTACTTATGAGTAATCAAATTTATAATCATCAAATAATTTCGTACTGCTTTAACAGTGCATTCCAACTTTCAATATTGGTCACAGGTGGGTTTTTACTCAGAATCCCTTTTAAGGTCATTGATTCTGCCTCCTCCCATTCAGGTGAAAGGTCTTTATCAACAAGACGTGCGCGCACACCTTCAACAAAATCAGGATGTCGAATTTTCCAATCTGAAATTTGTACCTCAAGATCAAAAACTTCATTCCAAGCATGTACTTGGCGACCCCACTGCCACAACAACCAAGTAATGGCGGCGGTACTTGGCGATCCTTTTTGTAAGTTTTCACTCGCTTGACGCAACCAATCACTACGTGCATCACTTAAACCAATAATCGCAGCATAATCACTTTCAAAGTTCACACCACGACATACGCTGTGAATCACGTCCAATGAATTTTGTAGTGGTCCTGGTGAAACAGGACGATGCATGCCATTTAACGTGTCATCTAACGCACGGAAATCACCAGCAGGGTAATGCCCCCAATCAATATCAATTAATTTTTGTAATACAATATCACGCTGTGCATCACAAATATGCGTCGCCCAACCAATGCCATAACCGCCAGCAGCAGTCATAATTGAACCTGTCAAACCCGTAAATAAGCCAATCGGACCACGATCTGCAAGAAAACGTGTTGCACCAACATCAGGGTATAAACCAATATTCACTTCAGGCATTGCCAGACGGGAGTAAGGTGTCACTAAGCGGAATGGTGCAGCCATAAATAGACCTAAACCACCACCCATGACATAACCTTCACCCCAGACTACAATCGGCTTCGCATAGTTATGTAATAATAAATCAAGTGCATATTCAGTTTTAAAAAATTGATTTGCAACATCAACTTCATTATTAATCACAAGTTGACGTAATTTACGTACATCCCCCCCCGCACAAAATGCCTTCGGTGTCGTCGAATCTAACCAAATCGCTTTAACTGTCGGATCGACATGATAGTCCTCAAACAGTTTAAGCAATGCTGCAACAATGGATTCATCCAAAGCATGCAACGATTTTGGGCGGTTCAGGCGAACAATGCGCCATCCATTTTTAGATTCCTCAATAATCAAATCGGGATGATAAGCGTTCATTTCGGGAGTGTTAGTCATGCGTCCAGCTGCCAGTCAATTGGCTCAATGCCATGTTGTTTCAGATAATTATTTGATTTTGAGAATGGTTTACAACCAAAAAAACCACCACGGTTTGCAGCCAAAGGAGATGGATGCGCTGCTTTTAACACCAAGTGTTTATTTTGATTGATGCGTTGTCCTTTACGCTGAGCATATGCGCCCCATAAAATAAAGACTATATTCTCTCTTTGCTCATTTAGTACATCAATTACAGTATCGGTAAAATCTTCCCAACCTTGTTTTTGATGTGATGTTGGCTGCCCTGCTTCAACGGTTAATACACTATTTAGCAATAAAACACCCTGTTGTGCCCACTTGCTCAAATCACCATTTTTAAATACAGGTATACCCAAATCGGTATGTAATTCGTGAAAGATATTACGTAAAGATGGTGGTAAAGCAAGTCCTTTTTGTACAGAAAAACTTAAGCCTTGCGCCTGATTCGGACCATGATACGGATCTTGCCCCAAAATCACCACTTTTACTTGCTCTAAAGGTGTAGTATTAAATGCATTAAAAATCAATGCATTTGGTGGGTAAATCGTTTTCTCTGCAGTTTTCTCCGCAAGCAGAAATTCACGCAACTGATCCATTTTCGGACTCAACAAAAACTCTGTTAGACTGATTTTCCAACTTTCATTCAATCGAATCTGTCTTAATTTGTTCAGCTCCTGCTCGGTGTGCAGCATTAATCTTTCATCCTAAATCTATCGCTCGACAACGCAATGTGTCTACTCTATACCACTATTACTTTTACAATATTTGTGAATTATCTTCACAATCGACAGTTTGACTAAAGCTCAAGCCCTTCTCAATCAAACCATTTTTAAATTTTTACTTGCAAATCTACTTCAGGGTTTTGAAATTGAATCCCTTGTTGTAATTTTCCATACATTTCAGGATCAGCCCATTCGTTCTGTACCTGTTCTGAAAATACAATTTGATCCAATGTCAAAATACCCATTTGCTCATTTTCAATATCTTCTTGAAAACTTTGTGCATAGCCTGTATCCGTTTCATGCACAATGACCGAATACACCTCAACATCGCCTTCACCATTTTGGGTAATGGTCGATTTCATCACTTCTTGTGCAAGAAAGAAGAAAATCCGTGAAAACTGTTCTGCCGATGGTGATACAGGCAAAGCCACCCAACGCGCACTGAATGTTTTACATGCCTGAATATATTCAGGATCATCATTTTGCCAAAAACAAATGGCATGATCAAAACTGTCAAAAATATCCTTAATAACACCTTTCAACAAACCAAAATCGTACACCATCTGACCATGATCGAGCTTCGAAGCTTTTAGCAACAATTCAACCTTATAGCTATGCCCATGAATCGAGCGCTTACAGCGGTCAGAAGTACAATTACGCACAATGTGTGCATTTTCAAACTTAAATAACTTTCGAATTAACATATGCCAGTACATTCAACAAAACGTTAAGAAATTTAATTATAAAGCAAAATGCTGAGCCTGAGCATTAATTTTACCGTTCAGCACTATAGGTCAATTACATCATGAAGATATACATACCATATTCCAACCTTTGAGAGAAAAACCTACAGATTCATAAGAAAGTAAAATCGTTTGTGAATGGATTAGTTTAAGGCTGAAAAATAAAAGGTGCCATACTTCGTGCATAAATAGTCACTTGTTTATCTTTACGAAAAACATGGCTACTGAGCTGTCGTTTTCGATTACTCAATATCACCTCAACTTGAATTTTAAAATAATCCGATTTTACATCGAGCATTTTATTGGCAAGATTTTTACCTTCATCACTCATACTATCAAAAGGCTGTACAGCAAGTAACTCACCGACATTGGCAAAGTGTTCCATCTTTTTTTGTTTTTCTTGCAATACCGTTGCAACTGTATTGACGTCCAATTTTTCATCTAAACTTGCAAGCAATAATGATGGTGCAGTATTAATATTAATTTTAACTGTTGTTGCAGGCAATGCCGAAAGATAAGGTGCAATCAAATCATAATTTCCACCTTCAAATCCACGAACTTGCTTCAGATCTTCAATTGCATTAAAGGGTGCGTTAGCAGAGGTATAACCCGGTGATAACCCTTGATAATAATTACTTTCTGCCCCCATCGAACCGACAGTCAAATCATCACTATCTATCCAATCTATTGTCGATTGACTCAATTCTACTGGTAGACCAACACGGCGTAACAATTGTTCAAATAGTTTTTTTGCATCATCATTTACCGTTGTACCATCAGCCCCTACAAGATCATTGAGATTAAATTTTCCCGATTCATCTTCAAGCCGACCCGATACCATACCATCCTCAACAGGAAATGGCGGCATCGGTTGTGCCCATGTTTCTTGTAGATAGTCCGCACCACCACTGCTATCACTGTCTTGTACTAATAATTCAGATGCAAAGGCTTCGGCACTTTTGGCATACAGTAATGCCTGATTTTGTCGAATCAAATAAGCGGTATTTTCAGCCGTATGCTTTTGACGTTTAGCAATGGTTGCCGCCAAAATCGTTGCAATTGCCACCATAACTAAAATGGTAATCAGCGCAACACCACGTTGTGAATGACTTAAAGTATATATTGGAGGAGTGCGTTTTAAGTTCATTTACTCACTCTCATTCTGCATATAATTTTGCTGCACGTTTCCTTGTTGGGAATTATTTCCATTTTGACTATTTGACTGATTGCCTGAGCCCCCTATTCCATTCTGATTATTTTGGGCTTGCTGAAGAATGAAATCAGTATTAAGTAAACTAAATAACCATTCATATTCAATCTCACGAATGGTAAAACGTACCCGAATACCCCGAGGAAGTAATCGTTGATATTGTAAATTTTCGGCATCAATTGCTGTTGCAGGCCATTGATTAATTTCCGTCGGATTCATAGCCATGACTTCAAACTGATCAACATCACTCAGCAATACTGCTGATAGTGGCTGTTCAGTTCGGAGTCTGTTCAAGTTATTATATTTTAAACGATAAATTTTTTTATCTTGTGCATTGTATTGGTATTCAATACGTTCAAAAGCAGATCGACCTTGTTTTAATGGATCAGTGACACCAGCTTTACTAAAAGTGAATTGTTGATTAGACAAACTAAGCGCAGGTTGTACATCGCCTGCAATATTTGCCGTCACAGGCATGAGTTGCAAAGTATCGCGTTGCATTTGCTGATAGGCTTGCTGTAATTGACCAATATTAGCTTCATGCACAGCATTACGATCTTTAACTTGAATCAAATAATCAAAAACTTTCCACCCCAATGCAGAAAGCACCGCAAAAATAGCAATGGCAACCAACAATTCAACAAGGGTAAAGCCCTTTCGTGACGTAGCGTAAATTTTCACGATTGTTTTTCTTTTGCAGGGTGGTTAAAAAAAATCAATGTTGTGACACCTGTTTCAACTTTACCCTGATCGGTATTAAAAAGGCTGACTTGTAATTCGATACGCTGAACATCAGGACTAATGGTCGATTCAGCCTTTTTGTCGACTTGCCATGTTTCACCCTGCGCTGTGATTTGCTTGGATGCGGTTCCCTGCAACCATTCTCTATTAATTTCCATGAGAGCAATTTCATTTTGTGCAACGAATTGCGCTTTGGTACGTAAAATAGCATTTGATGTGGCTTGAGTATATTGCATTGCCACCTTGGTTAGCGCCATAGCCGCTATTGCAAAAATTGCGAGTGCAACCACAACTTCAATCAGGGTAAAGCCTGTCTTTTTTTTCATGGCATCGACTCAATTGAGTTGTTATTGTTGCTCATCGCTGACTTGCCCCAAATAATCGAGACGAATCAACTCACCGACAGGTTTTTGATCATAATACATTTGTATGGCAACAGGTTTGGTTTCACCATTGCCAAGCCAAATTAAATCGGGCGCATTGCGTCCAATTAAATCGGTATTCGCAGCATTATTAAATTCATGCTCTTGCGCCGTAATGTTAAATGACACACGACTAGGTAAAGTTCGCACTGAAAAATCCTGTACTTCAGTCCATTTTTTTTCATTTGCCATACGTTTGTTTGGATTCGCCAAATCAACAGTCTTGTCGTGATATTCTACCAATGTGTATTTAAAATCGGAAACATCGGTAGCAGGACTGATTTTTAAAGCATAAATGCGTCCTTGATCACTCGATTCACGCTGAATCTGTTTTAAATCAAGCATCAACACTTCTCTAGCTTGCATGGCTTTACGCTGATCGACACCTTCAACATTAAACACGACCAATGAAGCAACCACTGCAATGATCACAATCACCACCATCAACTCAATGAGGGTAAAACCTGACTGCAACTGAGATGATGATGTCTTTTGTTTCATGATGACCTTACATTGTTTGTACTGGAGCCATTCGCACTTGATGTTTTGGCAAGGACAAGGCCTGATCAATCAGTGCAACCCGGAGAGTATCTCGACAGCCCAAATAACGTTGATAGAAACTTGAGTTTAAAATCGATGCGCCACCTTGCGTAATTGACCAAATAGATGCCAAATAATCGCGCACCATCATATTGCTGTGAATTGACTCTAAATAACTTTCTGTCATACGAATAATTAAGCGTAAGCGCTGTTTACGAACTTGATAAAGCTCTGTAAACAAATGATAAATACCTACACCTGTAGTAGATAGCCGCTCTTCAATTTGATGGAATAAAACCGCACGTTCGGGGTGATGTAGATGGTGCAGCATAAAAAATGCCAAATGCTCAGGAAATGCCTTCTCTGTATCTTTAATCATTTCCAATAACATGCGCTCGTTACGCACAATGAGCAACATATATAACTCATCTTTACTTTGAAAATGTTTATAGAGCGTCCCTTTAGCAAGATCAAGCTCAGCTGCGAGTGCATCCAAAGTCATTCCTGCTTCACCATTTTCCAAAAGCAACTGCTCAGCGACTTGAAAAATTAATGCTTCTCTTGCTCTAAACTGAGCCTGACGATCCATCTTCACCCTGTACTCTCTTCTTTCGCTGTTATTGGTTTACTGTGTTACTTGCTCTCATCACTGAGCAATCCTTATTTGCCTCGCAAAAGATTTTCAAAATTTTGTGTTGTAATCATGGCAATCTCTTCGAGTGGTTTATCATATACATCACTCAAGGCTTTGGCTACATAGGGCACGTATTTTGGTTCATTAGACTTTCCTCTATACGGCATAGGCGCAAGATAAGGACTGTCTGTTTCAATCAATAAGCGATCAAGTGGTACTTGTTTTGCCACATCACGCAAATCCTGTGCATTTTTAAAAGAAACAATACCTGAGAAAGAAATATAGTAACCACAATCTAAAACAGCCTTTGCCGTTTCTAAATCCTCAGTAAAGCAATGCAAAATACCGTGTGTTGATTTTTCTGCACGAATAATATCAATGGTGTCATGCTTGGCAGCACGGGTATGCACTACCACAGGCTTTCCCACTTGCTGTGATGCATGAATATGTCGAGCAAAACAACGCTTTTGTTCATCGACAAATTCGGTACTATGAAAATAATCTAGACCTGTTTCACCCAAAGCCCAAACATTGTCCGGTTGTGCCAACTCAACCAAGCATTCAACAGTGGCTTGTTGCATTACTGCTTCATCTTCGCAAGGATGTACACCCACGCTATAGCCAACATCGGCATGGCGGGCAGCAATTTCAGACAACGCAATATGATCAGCTAAATCAACCGATATCCCCATAAAACGAATTACACCCGCTTCACGTGCCTGTTGCAATGCTACATCCAAATCTCCGCCATAGGGTGCAAGATCAAGCATAGTTAAATGACAATGTGTATCTACAAACACGGCGTTACCTGTGATTTCAATTTGAATAGCTTACATTGTAAAGCTAGGACGGTCTAAAGACATACTCCCTGCGAGTAATTTTTCAGCTTCCATTTTGTAATAAACGCCTTTTTCACCAGTTAATTGAATTGCAAAACCCTGTGGTTTCAATCCTGTTTGCTTTTGTGAAATCCACACCACTTTACCCGTTAACGGTGTTTTTTGTGATTGGTCAGGCAGACCCGCAAGTACAAAAACCTCATCACCCATTTTAACTTGTTGTTTTGATGGTACAAATAATCCACCACCTTTAATATATGGCATATAACTTGCCTGCAAGGTTGCACGGTCATTAATATTGACCTGAATTAAACCGCCCATACGTGGTGGCTGCATTGTCTTCCCCTTATCATTTTACAATTTTGTCGTTAAGCGACATTCATTAGTTTTATAAAAATTTGATCCAACACCAAATTGGTCTGGACATTTTGATCGACCATTTTTTTAAAGTCATGTAAGTCTTGATACAGTGCAAATAAAGCTTCAAGCGAATATTGCTCTGCCAAAGCATCTAACTTTAAATCGGAATTTTTCACATCTTGATTCAGCTTGACACAAATTAAATCAGACAACAAGTATTCAAAAAGTTGAACAAAATCTGGAAATATCAGTGCCTTCTGCCATTTACTCGCATAAAGTAGTGGCATATTTTTATCCATCACTAATTTTTGCCAATCTTGCACAAATACTTGCCGCTGATCAATCCATGTAGATTGTGCCAATTGTATGGCTTGTAGTGGCATTTGCCCTGATAAATTCATCAACAATTGTGTTTTAACTTGATCAATTTCAGGCAAATAGGTATGTAAAAATTGTTCTGCAATAGTAGTTTCAATACGGTCTAAAGCAAAATGCTGTAAACGACTACGAATAGTTGCAGGCAGTTTTTGTGGATGCTGTGCCAATAAAATAATGATCACACGCTCACCGGGTTCTTCAAGCGTTTTCAGCAAAGCATTCGCTGATGCAATATTTAACGCTTCGGCAGGCTCAATCACCACCACCCGCCAACCTTCTACTGTTTGTTGAACAAAAGGCAATAAATCACGAATTTTTTCAATCTTAATTCGTGCATTACTTTTTTTATTATCTTCATCTGTACTGATGTATACATAATTTGGATGTGTGTCTGATTTCAACCACAAACAACTACTACATTCACCACATGCCCCTTGAGGCTGGCGTTTTTGGCACAAAATCCACGCCAAAAAATGTTGTGCAAACGCATGCTTACCACAGCCTTTTTTGCCATAAAATAATAAGGCGTGACCAATTTGTGGAAAACGCCCCGTCAGCGTACTCCACATCTGTTGTTGCCACGGATAAACCTGAGAGGTTGATGCATCCATAAATCCTGCTCTACTTATTCAAAGGTCGAAACAGGCAAAGTATTTAAACGATCTAAATCGACTTGTGTATCTACACCTGGTGGTAAATTCACTTGTGCAACAGCAATGGCAATACGGTGCCCATTTTCAAGAACCCGTAACTGCTCTAAGCTTTCAAGTTGCTCAAGCACCCCCATATCCCACTGCACATATTCTTGTAGCAACTGCACACGATAGGCATATAATCCCAAATGACGATAGGCTTGTGAGTGTAATTTCGGCTCAGTCACTTTCGCGCCATCACGATCATAGGGAATCGGTGAACGACTAAAATACAACGCTTGATTAAGCTTAGACATCACTACTTTGACAATACTATCACGCTGAAATTCTTCGAGAGAATGAATCGGTTCGCACAAAGTTGACATAGAACAATCTGTACGTTGAATCAATAAATCAGCGACTTGGCATACTAATAGTGCAGGAACTAATGGCTCATCCCCTTGAACATTGACAATAATGTCATCGCTTGCCCAACCTTTTATACGTGCAACCTCACTCAAACGATCCGTACCCGATGGATGATTTGGATTAGTCATCACAACATCGACACCTTCAGCACGACAAACATCTGCAATACGAGGATCATCGGTTGCCACACACAAATCATCAAAACCTTGAACCTTTTTGGCTTGATCAACCACACGTAAAATCATGGGACGACCATGAATTTGCAATAAAGGCTTACCAGGCAGTCGAGAACTTGCGAAACGCGCAGGAATGACGATATGTTTCATTCAATTAACCTTTAAACTTCATCTACAACAATACCCACTTGCATGAGTTGCTGATCGAGTAATGTATAACACTGTTCAGAAAGCACCGCTTCAACAGGAATAACCCATATTTCACGGTGAAAAAGCGGATTTTTTTTCAATAATGGTAAAAGTTTAACAGCATCTTTTTCAGTAGTCACAATCGGATTACTATCTTCAAACTGCAAATCATCAATTTCATAATCATAGTGATCTGCAAATTCATGACACTGAAACTGTTGCACGCCTATCGATTCAAGCGTGTTATAAAATCGTTGCGGAAAACCAATTCCAACCACAGCGTAATAATTTTGTGTTGGATCAAAATCAACTGCTTGGTCATACAATGGATTGAGTAAATATGGCTCACCGACATCCAAATGCATATTTAAATCTGAATTAGGCTGTGTTGCATGCTCAATGACTGTCCCTATTTCAAGCCGAGAAATAGGTTCGCGTAAATAGCCTTCGGGTAGGAGTTTTTGATTACCTAAACCACGATTTTGATCAAGTACAATCCACTCAATTTGCCGTGCCAATGCCCAATGCTGTAAACCATCATCACTAATAATGAGGTCAAGCTCATGTTGCTCAAGCAACAATTCAATCGTCTGTTGACGATTTGAGCCGACCGCCATCGGCACACCTGTAGACTGCACAATCAAACACGGTTCATCACCGACAAAATCTGGTGTTGCATCTAAGCCCACCAATGCGGGGAATGGCCCTTGACCACCATAGCCCCGACTAATCACACCCACTCGAATTTCATTTTGCTGTAAATACTTCACCAATTGAATCAGCAATGGTGTTTTCCCACTACCACCAACTGTAATATTACCAATCACCATCACAGGGACAGGCGCTTGGTAAACTGCTTTCAACCCAAGCGTATATAATTTTTTATTAAATGCAAATGCACCACCATACAACCAAGACAGCGGTCGCAATAAAACCAACCACTTCGCCTGACGATTCCAAGCATCCTGAATGGTCTGTGCAATTGACATAACAGATTATTCCTCAAAATTGCGTGCATGCAGTTGATAATAAGCCCCATGCGCAGCCAATAACGCACTATGAGTACCCTGCTCAATGATACGCCCTTTATCCATAACCACAATTACATCTGCATTTTCAATGGTCGATAATCGGTGTGCAATCACAATCGTCGTACGATGTTGCATCGCCTCATCAAAAGCTTTTTGAATATAATGCTCAGACTCATTATCGAGCGCACTTGTAGCTTCATCCAAAATCAAAATTGGTGCATTCTTCAAAATTGCACGCGCAATTGCAATACGCTGACGTTGTCCACCAGATAAGCTTAAACCTTGTGCACCGACTTCGGTGTCATAACCATTGGGTAAACTCATAATAAAGTCATGTGCATAAGCGGCTTTTGCTGCTGCAATCACTTCTTCATCCGTTGCAGACTCTAACTGACCATAAGCAATATTTTCACGAATGGTTCGATTAAACAGCACGACCTGTTGATTCACCATCGCAATTTGTGTACGTAGACTATTGACTTCAATATCTTGAATGGCAATACCATCAAACAATAGACTACCTGAATTAATCTCTTGAAAACGCATAAGTAAATTAACGAGCGAGCTTTTACCTGCACCCGAACGTCCGACCAAAGCTACCGTCTGCCCTGCTTCAATTTTTAAGGTAAAATCTTGGATAGCATGATAACCATCTGCATACTTCATATTGACGTTTTTAAATTCAACATTACCTTTTAATACTGGAGTGAGTGTTCCATTATTTTTTTCTTCAGGTAAATCGAGCAATTCAAAAACTGAATGTGCTGCTGCCATGCCTCGTTGTAATTTTTCATTCACATCTGTCAGGGTTTTAATCGGCTTACTCAGCATACCCGCAGCGGTAATATAGGCAATAAATTGACCTGCTGATGTATCTTGTAAAATTTCAGGACGTAGCGCAATGTACATAATAATACTCAGCGCAATGGACATAATCAGTTGAACAATCGGGCTATTCAACTGTTGTACTATGACCATTTTCAGACCACGTTTTAAATTTTCCAACGAATGTTGTTTAAAACGCTCCTGCTCATAAGACTGTCCACCAAAGCCTTTAACAACCAACTGTCCACCTACGGCTTCTTGTACCACATGGTTTACATCCCCCATCGTGTCTTGCACTTGCACTGACAGTTTACGCATTCGCTTAGATGCTTTGCGAATAATGATCCCAATCAGTGGGCCAAAAATAAGAATTACGGCTGTTAAACGCCAATTGGTATAAAGCAGATAACCTAACAAGGCAATGGTAATCATCCCCTGTTGCAAAACTGTTTTTAATGACTCTGTTGACGCTGCGGTAAGCTGTTCAACGTTGTACATAATTTTTGCCGTAATATGCCCACTACTATTATCTAGATAATACTGCGCAGGCAAACGCAATAACTTTGCAAATACTTCCTGACGAATATTAAAAATTAAATTGCGTGAAATGACGGCAGTAAAATAACCACCAATAAACAATCCGACACCGCGGAAAAACATCAGTAAAACAACAAGAATTGGAAATAAGGTCGTAAAACTTTGATCTCGAGTTTGAATGGCATTAATGATTTTTTCCAACAATTTAGCGACTGAAACTTCAGTCGCTGCATTGAGAGCAAAACCCACCACAACCAAGACCATAATCCCAACAAAGGGCTTTAAATAACTTAAAAGGCGCAGATAGACCTTAAAATCCTGCTTCACTGATTAATAACCTCGGGAGGGAACTTTGGTGCTGATATTGATATTAACAAAGCCAAGCTGACCCGCAACATCCATCACACGAATGACATCTTGATGGGTTGCTTTAGCGTCTGCGGCAATAATAAACATTAAATCACGTTTATCGTGTGCCGTCTGTTTAATTGCTGCACTTAAATCGGCAACTTCTTTACTCGAAAGAGCTTGACCATTGACTGCATAATGTCCAGATGCATCAACCATCACCTCAATTTTATGCTGAAAGTCCTTCGGTGGAACACCCTGTGCATCGGGTAAAGATAAATTAATTCGACTTTGTTGATTGAATGTTGTCGTAAGCAACAAAATAACCAATATAAATAATAGACAATCGATCATGGGTGTTAGATTGATATGAATATCTTCAACAGTATTCGATCTTTTAAATTTCATCTGCCTATCCCCAATCAGCTCGCTTGTTTTTGTTCAACATCTTTTGGCTGCTGTTTACGATAGAACAATGCTGCATGAAATAGTGTCGATTGTTGTTCTAGCTCAGATATATATTCTTGAACCAAGCGCTGAAAATAACGGTAGGCAAATAGTGCAGGAATTGCAATCACCATACCCGCAGCAGTGGTAATCAATGCTTTGGAAATACCTGGAATCATCATAGTTGGATTACTATTAGTACCAAAGTCCAAAACTAAAAATGATTCAATAATCCCAAGTACAGTCCCCAATAAACCAAGCAATGGCGCAACAGCACTGAGTGTGCCTAAAAAGTTAACATTCTTTTCCAAATATCCAATTTCACGCGATGCAGTCGCTTCCATTTGTGCACGTGCATAGGCTTCACCTTGTGGAAATGCATCTATGCCTTCACGCAAGATATAACCCAAAGTTGAATTTGCCGCGACTTTATCTTGCTCAAGCGTATCAAGCACTGAATCGAGTGGACGACCTTTTTGCAATAATAAATTTTTGGGTAATACATTCGCCCGCTTCAAACGAATTAAGCGTTCAAGCGTAATAGCCAAAGTAAAGATCGAACACAACACCAACGGCAGCATTAACCAACCGCCCGCTTTCACCAATTCCCACATAAACCTATTCCCCAAACTTAAGTTTTAACGCTCATTTTCAGGGCTTCCTTTGTGACTATGCATCATTTCAATTTTTAATACTGTATTTTGCGACACAAAAGAAGCCTATTTTCTTATTCTGCTAGACAGATATTTAAGATCCCGTCTAATTCATCAAGTGAGTTATAGCTAATCACAAGTTTCCCCTTACCTTGATTATTATAATCAATTTTAACATTGGCACTAAAACGCTCAGACAGCTTCTGAGTCAATTGCTCAACATCAGCCACCAAAGGTGCACTTGCTTTCTCTTGCTTTGGTGTATTCCAATCACGTACCAATTGCTCGGTTTGGCGTACAGATAAGCCCTTATCCATTACAATTTTAGCAATTTGTAATTGATCTTTAGCCTTTAAAGTCAAAATTGCACGTGCATGTCCCATATCAATTTGACCTTGTTGCATCAAGTTTTTCACTTCATCGGTCAGGCTGAGCAAACGTAATAAGTTACTGACTGTAGTACGTGCTTTGCCTACAGTGTCAGCAATTTCTTGATGACTTAAACCAAACTCTTCATGGAAACGCTGCAATGCAAGCGCTTGATCAATTGGGTTTAAATCTTGGCGTTGAATGTTCTCAATCAATGCCAAAGCAATCGCAACTTGGTCAGTCAAATCACGCACAATTGCAGGAATTTCAGTTAGTCCCGCAATACGTGCAGCTCGCCAACGACGTTCACCTGCAATAATTTCATACGCATGTTCAGCATCATCAATCGGGCGAATAACAATCGGTTGCATCACACCATGTTTTTGAATAGAGGCTGCAAGTTCTTGTAAATCAGCTTCATCAATAAAACGGCGTGGCTGATATTCTCCACGTTTCAACTGATTGACATCAATTTGTTTTAACTGACCATGATCTAACGCTTGTACTTCAAGCTGTAATTTTTCTTTTTGGATTGATCCGAGCAACGCATCTAAGCCACGCCCTTTCGCCAACCCTCGTTTTTTTACAGTCATGCGTGACTTCCTTTTTTCACTTTACTTTTTTTCAACATTTCGGCTGCCAAATTTAAATAAGCGATTGCACCCTTGGAGCTTTTTTCAAAATAAATAATCGGTAAACCATGCGCAGGTGCTTCAGCCAAACGTACATTTCGAGGAATTACCGTATCGTACAATTTTTTGCCAAAATACTGTTCAAGCTCCGCAGAAACATCACGTGTTAATGCATTACGCGAATCATACATGGTACGAAGTACACCAATAATTTCCAATTCAGGGTTTAAAGCCTGTTGGATCTTATCAATGGTTTGCGTTAAATCAGCCAAACCTTCCAAAGCATAATATTCACACTGCATTGGAATCATCACACCATGTACAGCAGACAAGGCATTGACTGTGATTAAGCTTAAACTTGGTGCACAATCGACAATGATATAATCAAAATCTTGATCAATTCGTTTTAATGCTTCACGTAAAATAAATTCACGCCCGTCTTGATCTGCAATCGCAAGCTCTACACCTGCAAGATCACGATTTGAACCCAAAACCTTATAGCCTACTTCAGCTTTGGTAATTGCTGTTTCAATCGGCACTTCACCCAATAAAACGTCGGTCACTGAATATAATAAATCATTTTTTTGGATTCCCGAGCCCATTGTGGCATTACCCTGAGAATCCATATCGACCAAAAGGACACGTTTTTTTAATACTGCCAATGAAGCAGCCAAATTCACCGCTGTAGTGGTTTTACCTACGCCGCCTTTTTGGTTAGCGATCGCAATAATTTGAGCCATGGTAACCCCAGTCCTTCATTTGTTTTTTAAATACGTTTTAATAAAAGTAAGTGACGTTGCTCATCTAAGCGTGGCACGTGTAATTCTATAATGTCGCAACTGAATTGATCTTTAAGCGCATCAATTTCATCTTGCGGAATCAAACCTTTCATTGATGCAATAATACTATTGTCATGCATATAAGGGCTTGAAGCTTCAACAAAATCAGTCAATGATGCAAAAGCACGACTGGTAATGACATCAAACTGACCCAATTCTTGGATCATATCTTCATTTTCAACACGTGTTTGAACAGCAATCACATTTTGTAATTTTAAATCAGCAATAAACTGCTTTAAAAAACGAATTTTTTTACCATTAGAATCGAGTAATACACATGAACGCTCAGGCTGACATAGCGCAATAATCATGCCAGGCATACCACCACCTGTACCAATATCGAGCAGACGACCTTGAGGTAAATCATTTAAAATACTTAAACTATCCAACAAATGCTTTACAAGCATTTCTTTCGGATCACGAATGGCGGTCAAATTGTAAGCTTTGTTCCACAAGACCAATGCATCTTGATACTTTAACAACAAATTCAGTGATTCATCACTCAACTGTAGACCAAGCTTGAGACTGCCTTGTTTTAGCTCTTGAAAAAATGGATGCATAGAGAATGACATCTTCAAAAATTTAGATGAAAGTATACCGATTTCCTGTCCGTGGAACAGTACTTAATGACGAGTTAATACGCAGTTAAGCGTATTAACAAGCACTAAAGCCTTTACTTAGACATCTTAAGACACCGTCTTAAGCATAATTACTTTGTCTAATTTGTAAATCCAATGCCATTAAACGCTCAGGTGTACCTACATCGACCCAAGCACTTTGCATTTTTTCTGCTGAAATTTTATTATCAAGCATGCCTTGTTTAAGTAAAGGTGCGAGCGGGCGCTTACCTGACTCTAAGCCCTCAAATAGACGAGGATGAATCACTGATACTCCACTAAATGTCAGATTTTCACCTGTTTGCTCTTGATCAAAGGTATACGCACGACCATTTGCAAGTGTGAAATCACCATTAGGATGTTGATCAGGATTATTAACAAAGACCAAATGAGCCAAGTCGCCATCGGTACAATTGCCCAAATCAACATTCAACAAAGTCGAAAAATCAAACTGTGTCCAAACATCACCATTGATTAAAATAAAAGGCTCATCACCGAGTAAAGGTAAGGCATTAATAATGCCTCCTGCGGTTTCAAGCCCTTCATCTTCACGTGTCCAACGGATATTGACACCAAATTGTGAACCATCGCCAAGCGCACCAATAAGTACATCGGCAAGCCATGCTGAATTAATAACAATATCAGTCACACCAATTTGTTTGAGTTTTTCAATGTGCCAAACAATCAATGCTTTTCCACCCACTTCAAGCAAAGGCTTTGGCTTATACAGCGTCAATGGACGCATGCGATTGCCAAGCCCTGCGGCTAAAATCATTGCTTTCATTAAGCTACAACCTCGTAAGTACCGTATTTTTCAGTAAATGCAGGCATGACTCTAGCATTGATAAAATCCATAAATGGTTGCAATTCTGCATATGGTTTAGATTCTTCAAGTAAATACCACATCACACGAGGAAGATCGTTTAAGTAGCCTGATTTACCATCACGTTCAAATAGGCGGACAAAAATACCTAAAATTTTGATATGACGCTGAATCGCCATCAGATCGGCATCTTGCTTAAACTGTTCAAAATCACGGTCTTCTTTGGCGCTTTCAGGCAACAAATCATAAAATACTTTAAACCAACCGTAGACACGTTCTGCATTCCACTGCACATACGCATCACGGGTAATCGAAATTAAGTCGTAAGTATCCGCACCAATTACAGCATCTTGGAAATCAATAACACCTTGCTCTGTTTCACCGTCTAAAATCATCAGATTCCGACTATGAAAATCACGGTGTACAATGACTTGAGGTTGAGCAAGTGCTGCATTTGCAAGAATCGCAAATGTGCGTTTAATCAGTGCTTGTTCACTTTCAGTTGGCTGAATCTTTAAAGATGGTAGTAACCAATCGGTTAACAATTCCATTTCTGAAATTAATTTTTCATAAGAATATGCTGGAAATTGATTCTGACCATCAATCGATTGCAATTGAATCAACTGCTTAAAGCTTTGTGCATAATGTGCATCAACTGTTTGATCATCTAACAGCGTAGACAGTAAAACATCACCAAAATCTTCAAGTAATAAGAAACCATTTTCTAAGTCTTTTGCAACGATATGCGGTACACGTACACCATGACGATAAAAGAACTCATCTATAGACACAAAAGGACGACAATCTTCTTTCTCAGGAGGTGCATCCATGAGCATAAATGTTTTATTATTCAATATAATTCGTGCATAACGACGGAAGCTCGCATCGCCTGCTAAAAAGTTGATTTCAAATTGATCTGAGTTGAGTACAGATGTAATCCATGTTTGTATCAATTGTTCACGTTGTATTTTCATTTGCAATTAAATCTATTACAGGCTGTTTTTTTGAAGTTCTAAGTGTAGCCACTTATCAACTTTTTCTCTATGATGCGACAATAATTAATTGCTATCTGCATACTTGGTTGGTTAATGAGACAAATGAAGCATCAGTTTAAATTTAATCCTCTCGCAACTGCTATTTTGACACTTCTATGCGGAAGTTCAATGGCAAGCTATGCAGACCCAATTGACGCTGTCACGACAACTGGAGAAATCCCTGTTGCTCCACAAAACAATGTCAACAACCAAAAACTGCAGCAAGCACTGAAAGAAAGTTTTCCTGGGCAAAACTTTTTTGAACAATATTATGTCGATAAAAACTCAGCCGAAGCGCAAATTCGTGATGATGTAAATACCGCAACCAATCGCTATTGCGATGGTGTTTGGGTAACACCATTTGATCAGCAAAGTAAATCGACCTCACCTCAAGATGGTTCATCGATCATTACTGCCGATCATGGTTATTACAATCCCAATGGCGACTCAGTACTTTCGGGTGATGTGGTCATTGACCAACAAGGTCGTATGATCCGTGCCGATGAAGTCATACTTGACCAAAGTCAAACTATTGCCAAAGCCAAAGGCAATGTACAAATGGCTCAAGGTGGTCTTATAGCGCAAAGTGATCAAATTGATTACAACTTAAAAGAAGAAACAGGCGAGCTAAACAACAGTTTCTATATTGCAGAAGTCACCCATGCACATGGCCATGCAAGCAAAATTTCTAAAGTTTCACCGACCAAAGTCGTACTAGAAGATGCCAGTTACTCAACCTGCCCACCCGATCAGAAACCGACATGGAAACTACAAGCAGATACCATTGAACTGAATCAAGATACGGGACGTGGTGTAACACGCGGTACAAAATTATACGTTAAAGATGTACCTGTACTAGCTGTACCCTATTTCAATTTTCCCATTGATGACCGTCGTACTACAGGGGTTTTAAACCCAACCTTTGGTTTTTCCAATGACGGTGGTTTTGAACTTGCTGTTCCAATTTATTTAAACCTTGCACCTAATTATGATGCAACAGTAACACCCCGTATTATTAGTGATCGTGGTGTAATGGCATCGGGTGAATTCCGTTATTTAACCGAAAATTTCGGTGCTGGTCGTTTATGGGGATCATATCTTCCATCCGATAAAGAATATGAAAATGATGCTTATCGAATTAAACATGATTTAAGTACAGACCGTGCAGATTTTCACTTTTTACATAATTGGCAAATTAATGACCAATGGTCAACCAATGCTGAATACAACTATGTTTCTGACAAAGACTTTTTCTCTGATCTGAATGCAAGTTCAGATTCAAGAACCGAGTTAAACCAACGTCGTGCTTGGGAACTTAATTATGCCAATGGTGTTCCTGGTTTAAAAGCACAATTAAAAGTCGAAGACTTCCAGACCCTTGATAAAGACATCAACGACATTGATAAGCCTTATGCACGCCTCCCCCAGTTCCTGTTGAACTATGTTGGTGGTAACCCACAAGGTTTTGAATACGAATTTAATAACGACACCGCTTACTTTAAAAAGAATATCTCTGACTTTACCGATTTAGCACAACCTAACGGTACACGTTTATACAACCAAGTTGCTGCGCGCTATAACTTCCGAAATCAGTGGGGATTTTTTATTCCTGAGGCATCTATCCGTACATTAAATACGTATTATGATCAGGATACAAAAACATCAAGTAACTTTAGTTCAGATTCTCAAAATAAATCTGTAATTGTACCGCAATTTACATTTGATTCAGGCTTAACCTTTGAAAAAGATGGAAAATTCTTACAAACACTGACTCCACGTGCATTCTATGCTTATGCACCGTATGAAAATCAGCAGAACTATCCAAACTTTGATTCAACAACGGCATCAATCAACTATGATCAATTATTCAGTCCTTATCGTTTTTATGGACATGACCGTCTAGAAGATAATAACTTCTTATCTTTAGGTTTAAGTTATAGCTTGTTTGATACACAAGGACTTGAGCGTATACGTGCAAGTGTGGGTCAAAGTTATTTCTTTGACGATCGTAAAGTTAGTTTACTCAATCAGTCAGATGATTTTGATACCGAAAAGAAAACTGGCCCCGTTGTTAGCCTAACCAGTCAGCTATCACAAAATTTCAGCGTTGGAGCAAATGGCGCATGGATGTCAAACGGGGATAATGTTCAGCGTGACCTACAAGCCTACTATACAGGCGATCAAGGTAACCTATTCAATGTTGGCTATTTTTCTCGCAACAATCTACCTGACCGCCAAAAACCATATGATCAAGTTGTTGCTTCATTTATTCAACCTGTAGGCAACAATTGGCGCATCATGGGCCATGCCCAATACGACATTGACAACAATGTTGCCCGTGAATACTTGCTCGGTGTCAATTACGAATCATGCTGTTGGGGTATCTCCGTTTATGGTCGTGAATACTTTAACGACCTTGACGATGTCAATGCATCTGATGTAAAACCAAAACGCGCTGTAATGGCTGAGTTCACCCTGAAAGGACTCGGGGGCTTAAACAACAAATTAAGCTCATTACTTGAAAACCGTATTTTAGGTTTCGACAAAGTTAATCAATCTTGGACCCATTAATGAAGACTCAGAATTTAAAAAAACTCTTTAAAGCGACTGCACTCACACTCTTGATTTCTTCATCAATGTCCGTATTTGCTGAACCGACAGATCAAGTCATTGCGGTTGTAGGTAATAGTGCCATTCTTCAAAGTGATTTAGAGCAAGGTATGGCTGAAGCTGCGCATCAATTACAAGCGCAAAAGAAAGAAGTTCCACCGACTGAATATTTACGTGTGCAAGTTTTAAATCAGCTCATCACCCAAAATGCACAGATGGAACAAGTTAAACGCTATGGTTTGAAGGCAGATGAAAAGAGCCTCAATGAAGCCGTTTTAAAAGTTGCAAATCAATCAGGCGCAACTAGCCTTGAAGCTTTTCAACAAAAGCTAGATAGTGTTGCACCAGGAACGTATGAAGTGCTACGTAACCGTATTGCAGATGACTTGCTCATTCAACGTCTGCGTCAACAACAAGTGATGTCACGCATTAAAATTAGCGATCAAGATGTTGATAATTTCCTCAAATCACCCGAAGGTCAAGCCGCTGTCGGTAGTCAAGTACATGTCATTCACATGCGTATTTCAGGCTCAACAACACCAAGTGAATTGACTCAAATCGCTCAGCAAGTAAAAAATGATCTCAGCAGTAACAATGATTTCAAAATAATCGAAAAAAAATACAGCACTGAGACTGTCAAAGTTGATGGTGCTGATATGGGATTCCGCCCACTGTCTGACATTCCATCAGAACTTGCAGCACGTGTGAGTGTACTCAACCCTGGGCAAGCGACTGAGCTGATTCAAGCCAAAGATGGCGTTCACGTTTTAAAATTACTTGAACGTAAAGGCAACGAACAGAAAGCACTTGTTCCTCAGTTTGAAACACGCCATATTTTGATTAAAACATCTGAAGTGGTAAGCCCTGAAAGTGCGAAGCAAACGATTGATAGTATTTACAACCGTATTAAAGCAGGTGAAGATTTTGCTACTTTAGCAGCAACTTACTCGAATGACCCAGGTTCTGCACGTGATGGTGGTAGCTTGGGTTGGGTCAGTCCTGGCATGATGGTGCCTGAGTTTGATGCAAAAATGAAAGCAGCCACTGTGGGACAAGTGACTGAACCTTTTGAAACTCAATTTGGTTGGCATATTTTATTGGTCAGTGGTACACGCCAACAAGACATGACCCAAGAATATCAACAACGCATGGCACGTCAAATTTTAGGTGAGCGTCAATTTGACTCTGAACTTGACAGTTGGTTACGTGAACTTCGTTCAAGCACATACATTGAAGTTAAAGACCCTGAACTGAGCAAAGCAATAGGTAAATAATTTACATCGTTAAATCAAAACCCTATCTTCTGATAGGGTTTTTTAATTCTAATTACTACGTATTATTGCCCTATACTGAATATTTCTTTCACTTTTAAAATGGAAATATATCAATACAATATTCAGTATATATAATTTTCGTTAAAATCTTTTTGCTAAATTATTTTAGCAAGGTTTCCTTTTTATTCTCCGAGCATTTTATGACTGACAATCAACTCATAGCCGACTTATCTACTCTCACACCGATGATGCAACAATATTTAAAAATAAAAATGCAAAATCCACATTCAATCATGTTTTATCGCATGGGAGATTTTTACGAGTTATTTTTTGATGATGCACGTAAAGCAGCTAAATTACTCGGTATTACACTCACCCATCGTGGTAAAGCCAATGGTGAACCGATTCCAATGGCAGGCGTTCCCTACCATGCAGCAGAAGGTTATCTCGCTCGCTTAGTCAAGAAAGGCGAAACTGTGGTGATCTGTGAGCAAATTGGTGAAGTGACAGGAAAAGGGCCTGTTGAACGTGGCGTAGTTCGTATCATTACACCGGGAACACTCACTGATGATGCGCTATTAACTGCACATCAAGCATCGAATTTGGTCGCCATGTGTTTTCAACAAAATCAAGTTGGTATAGCACTCCTTGACCTCAGCGCTGGGATTTTTAAAGTTCAACAGCAAGATTTTAATTCAGAAAGTTTACCGCTTGAACTTGCACGTTTAATGCCAAGTGAAATATTAATTGATGAAGATTTGGTTGATCCAAATATTATCGACTCAGTTAAAAAAAATATTGATTGCCCTATTACAAAACGTCCAAATGTCGATTTCAATTTAAATAATGCACAAAAAACCTTGTGTGATCAGTTTGCCGTTTCAACACTCTCAGGTTTTGGCGTTGATCATCTTCCTTTAGCCAAAGCTGCGGCAGCTGCACTAATTCATTACGCACGTGAAACACAAAAAACGGCTTTACCCCATATTCGCTCCTTAAAACTCGAACAAAGTACAGATTTTATAGCCCTTGATCCTGTTACACGTCGCAATCTAGAAATTATTGATCCATTATTTGAACATGGTACATCACTCTTTTCTCTGATTAATGATTGTCAAACAGCTATGGGGGGACGTTTACTCAGCCGCACCCTAATGCAACCGTTACGTGACACAGCACTACTCGATCATCGCCTTGATGCCACAGAAAATCTACTGAAAGGCTATCATGAATCACCTGTTCGACTCGTCCTGAAAGACATTGGCGATATTGAACGTGTGCTCAGCCGTGTGGCTTTAGGTAGTGCTCGCCCACGTGATTTAGTGCAACTGCGTCAAGCATGTGCGCAAATTCCATTTTTACGCCATGCATTACAACCTGTATTAACAAATAAACAATCGCAGCTAATCACTCAACTCAATGAGGAATTAGGTGATTTTAATGGCTTACATGAACGCTTAATGTCATCCATTGTTGAAAATCCACCTGTTTTACTACGTGATGGAAATGTCATTGCAGAAGGTTTTGACGCTGAACTCGATGAACTGCGTAAAATCCGTGATCATGCAGGGCAATTTCTGATTGACCTCGAAATTCGCGAGCGTGAAGTCAGTGGGATCAATACACTGAAAATCGGCTATAACCGTGTCAGTGGCTACTATATTGAACTGACTCGCTCACAAGCAGAACAAGCCCCTGAGCATTATATTCGCCGTCAAACCCTAAAAAATGCTGAACGATATATTACCCCCGAATTAAAATCATTTGAAGATAAAGTCCTATCTAGTGAATCTCGTGCGCTTGCACGTGAAAAAATGCTATTTGAAATGTTACTTGAAGAATTACGTCAAAATATTGGCGATTTACAAATGATGAGCAGTGCCATTGCTCAGATTGATTTAGTAGCCAATTTTGCCCATCAAGCACGTTTAAACAATTGGAATCGTCCTGAATATAGTCCTGAATCGGGTATTAAAATTAATGCAGGTCGTCATCCTGTCGTGGAATCACTAAGTAAAACACCATATACGCCCAATGATACCCTGCTCGATTTTAATCATCGTATGGCGATTATTACAGGTCCCAACATGGGCGGTAAATCGACATTCATGCGCCAAACAGCACTAATTAGCCTGCTTGGATATTGCGGTAGTTTCGTGCCTGCACAATCGGCAAAACTCGGTCCCATAGATCGTATTTTCACGCGTATTGGTTCAGCCGATGATTTATCTTCAGGTAAATCGACATTCATGGTAGAAATGACTGAAACTTCGCAAATATTACACCACGCAACAAGTCAATCATTGGTACTGATGGATGAAGTGGGTCGCGGTACAAGTACCTATGATGGTCTTTCACTCGCTTGGGCATGTGTACTTGATTTAACTCGTCGAATCAAATGTTTATGTTTGTTTGCTACACATTATTTTGAATTGACTGAATTATCGAAAGAATCAGGCATTGATAATTATCACGTAACTGCAAAAGAGTTGAATGGCAATTTAATTTTATTACATAAAGTTCAGTCTGGACCTGCAAGCCAAAGTCATGGTTTACAAGTCGCTAAACTTGCTGGCATTCCTGCAAGTGTGATTAAAGAAGCACAAAAACGTTTGAAAATTTTAGAAAAACAGCAAGTACAGCCAATAACCATAACGCAAAATGATTTATTTGCTTCAATCGATGAAATCACAGATACAACTACACAAGCAGAAGTACACGTTGTTGAAAAAATCATTGAGATTGAAAAATCATCACCTGCGTTAGATGCACTTGCACAATTGGATATTGACAATCTCACACCAAGAGAAGCTTTAGCACAATTGTATCAACTTAAAGAGTTGATGCATTGATTGATTAAATAACACCCAAATCAATATTATATTTATTTTAGCAAGCAAAGCCTGCGTAATTTAGGCTTTGCTTCTTTAATCTACGGCTCTTTATTCATCTTTTAAGCATTTTCACGTTTATCTCAGCTTATTTTTAGAATTTACAATATTTTTAATGGTTTTGAAATCTCGAAATCCTGTGAAAAATAGCTATATCATCATTTTTTCTGTTCTCAGCAGGATCATCTATAACAAATATCAATAAAAGCAATTGTTACTTTCGGCTGTTTTGCCTAAAATACAGCATCATTCATTAGAACCAAATTTTTAGGTAGCTGACGCCATGACCTTTGTAGTCACTGAGAATTGTATTAAGTGTAAATATCAAGACTGCGTAGAAGTCTGCCCTGTAGACTGTTTCTATGAAGGACCTAACTTCCTCGTCATCAATCCAGATGAGTGTATTGACTGTGCATTATGTGAACCAGAATGCCCAGCAAATGCAATTTTCTCAGAAGATGAATTACCTGAAGGTCAAGAAGTCTTTATTGAACTAAATGCTGATTTAGCACAAAAATGGCCAAACATCACTCAGATTGGTGATCAGCCAGAAGATCGTGAAGAATGGAACGGTAAAGCCGACAAACTTCAATATCTTGAAAAATAAGATAGAAAAGATCAGCAAATGCTGATCTTTTTTTCAATCTGAAACGAAAAGGTACAATTGTTTGCAAAATATTCAAAATCTACCGTATATTTCAGTTTAAAATAGCCCATTATTTATTGGCAGTAATTTAAATACCTATAATGAAAGAATTCCTCAAAGGCTTGTTCGCCGTTGGTACCATGACTTTTGTCTTGGTTGGGTGTACCTCTAGCCCGAAGCATAATACGTCAGGAACACAACCCGGTCAGCGCATTCATATCCCGCAAGAACAAGTCACGCTTGATCGTGCAATGCAACCGAAAGTTATGCCTACGTCTTATCGCAATTGGTTAATGCAAGGTGAAAACCAAGCTCGCTCACGTGAATATGAACGTTTTCTTGAGCAAAATGGTTCAGGGAATATCATTCCTAGTTTTGAATTGTTTAAAACTGCACGGGCTTGGGATCAATGTGGTAAATCTGAATATATGATTCCAAATCAAGAATTATGGCGTAATCAGTTGGCAACGCTGAAAGTCTTTAAATATCTTGTTGCTTCAAAAGTATTGACTGATTTTACTGTAACCTCTGTATACCGTGATTTACCTTTAAATCAATGTGCAGGTGGTGCAGGTTCTTCGCGCCATCTATTTAACTCTGCAATTGATTTCCGTATTGGACCTGTTTCTCCACAAGCACAAGATTATGCTTATATTGAAAATACTAAATATAAATTATGTCAATTTTGGGTGCAATATGGTCAAAATCTCAATATGGGATTAGGCTTATACGCGTCGGGTCAAATTCATATTGATACGCAAGGTTACCGTACTTGGGGTCCTGATTTAACCCGTAATAGCTCAATGTGTAATTTATAAGGATATCACTTTCAACTCAACGATATTTATTATCATAAATTGAAAAATAGATTATCACTTAAGGAGATCATTCGATCTCCTTTTTTAGCTGCGCAATAGATCGTGCGATTACCACACTCGGTAACTTAAAACTTTGACATTATAGTGAACAATAAATCTGAGTCTTTTTGTTTAAAATGTCTGTAAAAATACGGAATAAAATTGCACTCTAATTGAAAAAGTTTACAATGCAACTCACTTATACGCTTTAAAATATTCAGGTACATGCTATGCAACAAATGTGGTCAGATATCGATCATTACATCGAATCACATTTAATTCCAGAAGATCCAATTTTAACACAGACCCTTGAAAACACTGCTGCGCATGGTTTCCCTGACCATCTTGCCGTTGCCGCAAATCAAGGTATGCTGTTACAAATGTTGATCCAAATGAATAAATGCAAACGTGTTCTTGAATTAGGCACTTTTGCCGCCTATAGCACTATATGGCTTGCACGTGCATTACCTGAGGATGGCTATATTCTGACAATTGAAGGTCGTGATACCCATGCAGCGATGGGTCAAGAAAATATTGACCGAGCAAATTTACCACAAACAATAGAACTTAAAGTCGGTCGTGCTGCAGACATTCTCAATGCTTTGCCTGAAAATATTGAAGCCTTTGACTTTATTTTTGTCGATGCCGATAAACAGAGCTATCCTGAATATCTTGAATTGAGTTTAAATTTATCACACTCAGGAACAGTGATCGTGCTTGATAATGTCATTCGTGCTGGTGATATTATGAATCCTGAAAATGTTAAGCCAAGCATTGAAGGTATTCGTCAAATGTATCAAGCAATGCAGAATCATCCTAAAATTCTATCTTGTACAGCACTACAAACTGTAGGTAGTAAGGGTCATGATGGTTTTGCAATAGCGATTGTTAAATAATATATACAAACCAAAGTTACCAATTTAAAAAATTAAATGAATATTCAATAAAAGCCACATGATGAATGTGGCTTTTTATTATAGCTAATTTACACATCCTTGAACTAACCACTTTTACTTATTAAAAGTTATCCCCTAAAGCTGTTTGTATAATTGTGGATAACTAATGTATTAAAACATAAATATATGTATTTGTTAAATTTTTTAACAAAGAATATATTTTAACCAATCTGTTTTTTACTTAATTCTCGCCAACTTCAAATTACATAAAATTCATACTTTTTTCAATCAAAAAGAGAATGAAGAATATCATGAATCATTTAAAATCATGATATTCTTCATTTATGTGATAAAAATCACATATTTATAGAACACTATTTAGCCACCAATAAGGGTACTGTCGTATTCCTAAAAATAGTCGTTGTGACACTACCTAAAAAGAATTGATGAATTTTACTATGACTAAATGCCCCCATCACCAAGAGTTGGATCTGATGCAAGTTTTGATAATCTAAAATATTGGTTGCAACATCACCATAGCGATATTCCATCACTACATCAAAGCCTGCATCTCGTAATAGTTGTGCGGGTTCATTGAGAATTTCTGGGTGATCACCCACGTATAATAAATGGCATTGCAACTGTTTTAATAAATCACTTTTAGCCACACGTTTTAGCATTTTTTGGCAGGTTTCAGAAAGCTCATAGGCAAATATAAAACGTGTCGGCGGTTTAAAATCCTCACCAACAGTCATTACTGTACATCGCGCACCACGAATAAAGTTTTCAACATTACTACCCATAGTTTTATTTTTTTCTGCAGAGCGTTCACCTAAACGCCCAATTACGACAAAATCATCTTCTTGTAATAAATTAAAACTTTGCTCTAGAAAATCACCTTTTTCTTGAATATGTGTTGTGGTTAGTCCATATTTTTCTTGAATCATATTAGAAATATGTTTAAGCAAATTATTACTATAATCGAGTGCAAGCTCACTTTGCTTTTGTTCGAGTTCTGATAGCTCTTTCAGTAACATTGCATTACTTTCAAAACCAATAACACCGCTTATTTCACCTAAATGATAACTTGCAGGATAATAGTCAAGAACTTGCAATAAAACCAATTCACGACCCGTTTTATGTGCGACCCACGCCGCCGCTTCTGCTAAGGCATTAATGCAAGGGGAAGAATCTATACATGCAATGACTCGGTTCATATCAGCCTCTCAATGACTTATACAGCCTCGTGTTGGTTATGTTTTTAACATAGCACAAGTTTTTTAAGCATATCGATGAAGAAATGTAATCAATGACTTACATTTACAATTGATGTGTTTTTAGTCACGATATCGAATCATTTTTGCAGGATTCCCCACAACAATTTCTCGTGTAGCGACATCTTTTGTCACCATACTATTCATACCGACAACCGCTTGATCTGCTATACGTACACCATCTTTAATCCCCACATGTGCGCCGAGCCAAACATCTTTGCCAATTACAATCCCCTTAGATGTGACAGCTTGCTGATATATTGGCTGACCTAAATCCATACCATGATCAAATGCATATAAATGACAATATGCTGCCATACGAACTTGATCTGCAAGGACAATACCACTACGCCCACCATCTAAAATACAGTGATGATTGATCGCAACTTCATTTCCGATGGTAATGGGTCCATGTAAAGTACAATCAGCAGCAATAAAGCAATTATCTCCAATGACAATCTTCCGTCCGGGCTCCGCAAAAATATGCGCTAATGGTGAAATAAAACAATTTTCACCAATTTCTATAGTTTCCATCTGCATTAAATATTCTTGATATTCTTTTTGCCATTCATCCGCCCACAACCGATTTTTTGGCTTTAATGACCAATACAACCATGGCATATAGTTCAAACGGTGTTTATGCTGTTCTCTATATTTTAATGATGGATCTTGTTCACTCACGATTTTCACCCACCATGTCTTCATCCACTGTTTTTAACTGTTCACGCCCACGTGTTACATCTTGAATTTTCAATGCCAAAGCTTGAATTTGCGGTATTTGTAATTGCAACTGAATGACAACGCCATTCTCTATATATTGTTCTTCATATTCAATTTGTTGTTGATTCAACTCATATTGGAAAATCGCCCATTCATTAAATAGACACTGAAAACAAGCTTTTTTCTTTTCAATCAGTTCAATTTTTTCAGCGAGAAGTAAGCATTGCCCTGCACAACCACCATAGGCACGGACTAAACCACCTGTACCAAGTTTAATCCCACCATACCAACGATTGACCAAGACAATAACATTGGTCAACTCATTACCTTCAATGGTCGCAAGTATAGGACGCCCTGCTGTTCCTGAAGGTTCACCATCATCATTAAAACGGACATTGTGTCCAATTTTCCATGCCCAACATTGGTGTGTTGTAGATGTATCTAAATGCTTTTCCAAAAAGGCTTTAACTTGCTGTTCATTTTCCACAGGTGCTGCGATCGCCTGAAAGCGACTTTTTTTAATGTCTTCCTCGAAGCTAACCTCTGTCGCAAGTGTGTATGGCATAAATTAAAATGTAATGACAATTTCATCAATTATACCTGTTTCAGATTAAACTCTCTATTGAAAAGAGGCATAAAAAAATCCCTACATAAGTAGAGATTTTTTAAATTTAGAATTTGTAAAAATCAGATCATCAATCTATATATTCAAATCCATTTTGGCTAAATATAACTCAGTACAACAGGTTTTTACCATTAAGCAAATCATCAAGCGTAATATCTTGGTTTTGATTTTGCAAAATAAGGAGTTTTTCTGATTGGAATCCTGCTTCCTTACCATCACGATCAATTGATATCGTTGCTGTTTTACTCGCTGCATCATACTGAACATTGACGAAATCTTTAATATCAGATTGGCCGTCTTTAAAACTAACTAGTAATTCAGAGATATCAATCATGTCACCTTCAGCAATATTGAAATCTGTCCAAGTATCCAGATCATTGCCACCATGGGCTGACTGATTATTTAACAATTCGAAGAATACTAAATCAGCCCCAGTACCACCTGTGTAGGTATCAACACCTTGCCCTCCAAGCATGACGTCATTGCCTAAACCACCAATAATCGTATCATTTCCTGCACCACCAAGTAAAAGATCATTGCCTTCTCCACCATCAATATAATCATTACCTAAGCCGCCACGAACAAGATCATCTCCTGCACCTGCATGAATAATATCATCGCCATTCAGTCCATAAATTCGATCTGCATTGGCTGTTCCAGATAATGAACCATCATCATTGTCAGTACCTAATAAAATACTATCTTTGGCAGCGTTAAAGGTTCCAGCGTTTAAGAGATTTAACCCGAGTAACTGCGATACATTACTTGAACTTGAAGCACCTTGTGTATCTGTTGCTGTAATACTGATTGAATTCAAAACATCTACATTCAACAGATTACCATTTAATAATGTGCCGTCATTAGCAGTTAGATACACACTTGTGAGCAACTCGTTTACAGCAAGATTATCAATTTCACCACCACCAATTGCAGTGATAATTAATTTCGAACTTGGTGCAATGAGCCCAAGTACTCCATCATCACTTTTTACAGTAAATTCTAAGCCAAGTTCTTTCGCCAAGGCTTGCGATGCTGTGAGTGCCATTGGTGTCAAACTCAATGTCAGCAGTGGTTGATACTTAACTTCTACGGTTTTTAAATTATTATCTACATCATAGGCTGTTAGATATTGCTGACTCAGATTAATAACACCAAGTGCATCCAAGTTAATAATACCCAATAAGCTACCAACTGAAACTTGTGTTGTTGGTGCGACATTATTTTCAATAAAGCCAATATTTGGAACATCTGTCGTATCAATGCTTGATGTTCCTGTGTTTTTGATATCGCCATCAGAATCTGTCACTTGCGCTGACATATCTATAGTTTTATCTGTCAATGCATCGGCATTGATATTGGCAGAATCAACCTCCAATTTTCCTTTATTGAGTAAGTCTTGAATAATCTGTTGATCGGTATTTTTCACAGATTGACCGTAGGCATTCACTCCATCTACAAGGTTAACGCCTTCTAGTACAATCACCTGATCCGTCTTTGCGGCAACTTTGGCTGAGTATCCGCCAATATAAGCTCCGCTACTACTAATACTAATTACTGTACTCGTTACACCATTTTCAGTCACCAATGCAAAGTGTAAGTAATTAGTCAAGTTACCCGTACTGAAACCTATACGACCTTCTCCAACCAATAACCCTGAAAGATCAAGGACATCCCCTCCTTCTTTCACAGATGCTTTATCGAAATCTTTAATCACATCACGCGCGGGTGTAGTTGTTGTTCCTTGATCACCTGCTTCCCATTTAAAGACATCACTAAAGCGATTTATGGAACCTTGTACATCGCCCCAAAGGATATCGTTACCTTTTCCACCAATCAGAATATCATTGCCATTGCCTGCATAAAGTGTGTCATTTCCAGCGCCACCACGTAAGATATCACTACCTTCACCTGCATCTAGAACATCATCACCATCATACCCGTATAGGCGGTCATCTTTGGATAATGTACTCTTATCACCACTGACCACATCATTGTTTGCAGTACCTTCTTGTAAAATACCTGACTGTTGTAACTTAACGAGTTCACCTAGACCACTTAATACACCGACATCGGCAACATCTACAGTCGTATCTTTACCTGTTTCATTATTACTATCAGTCGCAGTAATTGATTCTCCTGCAAGAAGCTTCACATCCAAAATTTGACCTAAACCCGACACCAATTTCACAGTACCTAAAAACTCATTCAAGCGGTCTACATCCATTGTTTTACCATCTAATGAGGTAATACTGATCTGCGCTGGTGTAATCAGGAATGCATTAATTAGTGAAACTTTAAAACCAAATTCTGCTGCCATTGCAGCTGAATATACGTAATGAAGCCCCAAATCTAAATTGAGCAAGGCAGCTTTATTAATCACAACTTTTGAAATATTGTTATTACCATCTTGAACCGTATAAAGCTGAGTACTACTTAGATCAATTAAGCCAGCAACATTCACATTGGCTGTGCCAAGTAACCCACCTTTATCACCTAAACTTGCTTGTGGTTTTTCATTCACAATGGTTTCAGCAGAAATACCTGATGCAGTGACTTCATATACACCTGTCTTCATGTTCACTTTGACAGTATTGCCATGTACGGTGGTAACCGTCAGTAAGTTATTGGCATCATTTGAATAACTATAAGCGTAAACTGTTGTTGAACTACCCGATTGACTCACAGTGTTATTGACTGAATCATAGATATAAGTGTTACCTTCAATCGTTACTGATTTGAGATGACCTCCATCCATACCAAAAGTTTCAACAAATGTACCTGAAACCGTTCCTACTTCAGTCATGTCTATATTGACCACTGGTGAAACAACAGGCTCACCATCATGTACTACAATACTGAGCTGAGAATTTACACCATTCGTTTCTACTGGGATCTGAATAGTTGCAATATCTGAACTGAGATGATCAATACCTTGAGATAGAACAACCTCGTATTTGCCATTATTATTGGCTTTTATTTCTATCACAATTTCATTGCCGATCTTGCCAAACACTACTCCGTTTTCTAGACTCCAAACAATATTTTGTCCTTTGACTTGAACTTGCGCTGTGGGAAGTTTTAAAGTCGTATTGGCGACTGCTAAATCAGTCTCTACAACGAGTGCTGTGCCCACATAATTAGATTCGTTTAGTTCGACCGAATGACCAAATTTAGTATGTGCGTTTAATATTGTTTCAAATTGATTACCCGCCAAATCTACAGCGGTAATTTTGACTGGATAATCTGTTCCATCATTTAAACCAAATAGATCTGTAGAAGTAAATTTAGCCGTCCAATCACCATTGCTATCTACGACTGCAATAACTTTCTTACCATTTATTTCAACGGTAATTATTGTCGAAATTTGATCAATATGCCCTTTAACTTCAACGCCATCTGAAATTTCTTTTAAATCAATTTCAATAATGCCTGAACTTGAATCATTGGCCACTGTATTTACATCTAAAATTGGTGCTTGAGTATCAACATGTAAATTCAGCGTTGTACTTCCAGATATGTTACCCGCTTTATCCACTTGGACAGCTTGTATTATATACGTGCCGTCTGCGAGTCCCTGAGTATATTGATAACTCCATGAACCATCGGCCTTAATAGGTAAAGTAGCAAATGGTGTAGCTGAAACAGTACCATTCACAACTAAATAGAGTTTAATGGTATTGGCAATATTACCTGTTGAACCACTATCAAAAGCATGACCCTGAATTTTAGGCGTATTATCATTGGTATGCACAACACCATTATTAATTGTAACAGTGGTATCGACACCTACATTTCCATGCTCATCTACTTGATCAACAATAGATTCAATTAATGGTGCTATTGGAGGTGTTTTATCAAAAGTCACTGGACGCGAAGCAATTACACTACCGCCAATAACCTGATTTTTAAGTACAAAATTATAATTCCCTTCTTTGAAATTATCTTTAACATTTGTAGCGTTGAGTGTCGCTGTCCATGTATTACCAGTGATCGTAACATTTACAAAATTATTTAGTCCAACACCTACATTTACATCATTACCATTCGCATCTTGAACAAATAAAAACAAGCTACTCAGTAAGTTTTTATCTGCAATTGTCCCTGTAACAATAAAACTGTTTTGTAAACCAGTCCATTCAGTTGCATTAATAATGTCATCACCCGCAATCACATTAATGGTTGCCGATTCTGTACGCGTAATAGGAACTGTACGATCTATAGATGAACTGATATTACCAGCCTGATCTTGTGAAGATACATGGATATGAGCATCACTAGAATAACCAGGAATTGATGGCAGACCCGCCACAGGTACAGTCCATTTACCATTTACATCCGCAGTAGTCGAATATTCAAAAATAGTATTATTCAATATCAAAGAATTTTTAAATAATCCTGAACTAATTTCCATTGTGATTGCTGTTCCCACTGGAATATTGGTTGGTAAATCAATAATTCCACTCGCTAGACTAGACAAATTACCAGTAACAGACTCAGTTCCATATTTAATTGTATATGTTCCATTTGTGCCAGAACTTGAATGAATTTTTATCGTATTATCATCAAGAAATACACCCGAAATGTCTGGTCCTGTTAAAAAATCTGTACCGGCTGGATTTCGCCATTGTACATAAACCGTACTTCCTGCTTCCGCAGTTCCAGACAATTTGATTCCTGAAATATACTCAGCAGAGCTGATACTATTATCTCCTGTAACAGCATCTAGTGTTGGCGCTTGAATATGCGTATCGACATTTACAATATAACCCGCAGATGGTGCCGAGATATTTCCGGCAATATCAGTAGATTTTGCCGTAATCGTATAGTTGCCGTCTTTTAACACACCATTTTCAAAGAAACCTGTTAATGCAGGATTTGCAGCAGAGAAATCAAACGTCCATTTACCAGTCGCATCAGCCTGAACAGGTGTTGTCGTAATCACTACACCATTAATAGAAATTTCTACACTTGAACCTGCTTCTGCCGTTCCTGAAAGTGTAAAATCATTTTTATTTACCAATGAACCCGAAGGTATTTTATTGGTATTTACATCGCCATTTAAGTTATCGGATAGATCAGTAATAACAACAGGTTCTATTGTCATATCAATGACGAAATTAGATAAACTTTGATTAATACTCTTATTTCCCGCCAAATCTATTTGGTAAAAATTAAAAGTATTTGCTGAATAATTACCTGCTGGTAACACTAAAATATAGTTACCTTGGCTATCTTTTGTGGTGATTTCTACGGCTGCGCCATTATCTTTTGTATAGTAAAGTTTAGCGCCAGTTTCAACATTTGAAATGGTAATAATCGGATTTTTGGTTGTAACTGTTGTACCTGTTGGATCCAAGACGCCAGTATCTTCTAAAGTCACCGTCACTTGATTCGCAGTCTTATCAATAACAATTGGATTTAGATCTGAAATAACGCTTTCATTGCCCGCAACATCTACTTGTTTAAGTAAAATATCACCTTTTGCATAACTTCCTACAGGCAAGTCATAGCTATATACATTTCCATTTGCAATGACCTCAGTCCAAGCTCCACCTTTAATTTGAATATAGACTTTTGTACCTGCCTCTACATTACCTATCTGTAGCAGCCCATTACTTGTCACTCGATCACCAACTACCGCAGTATCTTCAGCAAGCGTCGCAGTCAGTGGAACTGGTGGATTGGTATCTAGAGTCAAAGCTTTATTGTAAGTAACCTCTACAATATTTCCAGCCTTATCGATCACTTGAACTTTAATATCACCAACAGCATATAGCCCATCATCTTTTAAATTAAAGGATGCGCCTTGACCAAGCTCCCATGCTCCCCCCTTAACTGAGTAGAACCATGTTGCACCAACCTCAATTTTAGATACATCGATTTGTCCATTATTGGTAATAAAATCAGTTTGATTTATACCTGTATCTTGACTCAAGGTTAATTCTGGAAGCTCAAGTTTTGTATCCAACTCATAATTAAAGGAAAGTGTATCTGTACCATCTGTAATTGTAATGACTACATTTCCCTCATTTAAAATCAAAGGAGGATTGTGTGTTTTGAAATCAAATGTCCAAAAACCTGATGCATCCGTAATAACAGTATAATTGACTGAATTAATCGTAATAGTGAGTTGACTCAGTGCAGCCGCTTTACCCGTAATAACAGGTGAAGCTTCATTGCTAAATCCTCCATTCACAATCGATTCTGGTGTAATTAATGGACTACCACCAACTTGATCAACATAATCATAAACACCTGTAATTTCTAACTTAAATTTTGAAGGGTCTAATACAGATGAATTATTAAGTCCAACATCTTCAGTGAAGCTGTTCGTGTCATTACCTACAACATCTTGGATTGCATTAACATCATTCTTACCTACCGTTGGGTCTTCGTAACTCACCTCAACTTTTTGACCACTATAAATTGGTGGTACAAAACTCAATGTCACCTCTTTACCATTGATCGTTACAGTATTGGGTATACGATCTACGCCATTCACATTCACCGTGAAATCATTGGCTTGTGGAGGATTACCTGCATTAAGCACTTCATTGAAAGTTAGAACCAATTGACCGAAAGTATTTACCTCTGCAGTATCTAAAATTGGTCCAGTAACATCACCTGCTTGAATAGTCGTATCACCAATATTTCCAGACGGATCAGTCACTGTTACCTTAATATTTTCACCATCTATTAATGGACGTTTTAAAATTACTTCTGTGATTCCATCTTTAGCTACACCGAGACCAATAACGTTACCTTGCATATCCGTAATTTCAATTAAGCCGATCTCATTTGAAGTCACGGTTATATGAGTAGCATCGTCTATAATTGCTTGTACTGTCGGTGGTGTTGTGTCTTTTTGCGTCGAACCGTTGTCACCGGCATCCACCGTTTCGTTAAAGCCGGCCGTATCG
>NZ_VXCQ01000011.1:0-132730 GCF_052850415.1 Acinetobacter sp. 1207_04
GTTCTGTAATGCAGACTTCTTCCATGCATCGGCATACCATTTCATGGACATTGCAACCAAGCTATTTACACCAATCTTTGTGATGAGTCGTGTAACAGGTTGGGCTGCACATGTCATGGAGCAACGTGCAGACAATCGTATTATTCGTCCAAGTGCGGATTATACGGGTCCTGAGCTGCGTAAAGTAACGCCAATTGGTGAGCGTGAAGCTGCTTAAGTTTATGAATCTTAAAGACCTCAACTATTTTCATGGTTGAGGTTTTTTTTATGATTTTCTAAATAACTAAATGGTTATTTGGAAAGTAAAATAGGTCTTCAGTGATATAACCTGTTTCTTCTAGAATTGTGAGATAAAATTTGGTTGCTGAATATGCAATTGTGTTGATTCTTCGACTCTTAAAGGGTGTAAGCACTTTTGAATTTTATCAATTTTTTTGTAGAATTGAGTGATATTTTGGTCAGTATCAATTTTTTGAGTTTGCTGGCTAAGATAAGCGATCTGACTTCAATTAATTGAGGGAGTGCTTTAGTTTGCTTTGCTGTACATGCTTTTAAATGATAATAATAGAGTTCGGTAAGCGAACACTTTCATCTTCATAATGGCGTAATCAATAAAGTTTCTGGGCATTTTGATCATAGCCTGAAAATCACAACATTTGCTTGCCACCGACTGTGGAAAAAGTAGTATCTATCGCACTCAAAGCAATAGCAATGAGCATAAAATATCTAATTTTCATAAGTGCTTCTTTTTATATATTGGTGCTATTTTCTGTTGTGCTGAAATTTCTGAAAATTTCAAAAAAAGATATTTTTTTGCTGCGTATTGGATGTGAAAAGATGATGAAATATTTGATTTTTATACGATATTTTATTTTTTTGTTTAGTGGTTTATCTGTTTATGGTATTTAATGCTTGTCATAATAATTGAATATAATCAGTTGGTTTATTGAATTTAAAAATTTATTATCAAAAAAATAAATCGTAATAATGTCATTATGAAGAGTTGAATATAAAACTTTTTTCCGTCCTATGCATTGTGTTTAAATCATCGTAAATCTAGGGAGATGGATGTGGCTGTAAATGGGCTTTCAATTGATGCGTTAGAAGCTCAGTTGAAAGAATTTGAGCCTGAAACTATTATGATTGAACGAGCGATTGAGAGTACATTGGTTTTTAAGTTAGCTAAAATAATCATTTGAATTTTGTCTTAATTCATCCACATATTCATCAGTTAGATGATCAATATTTAGACAAGGTGAGAAATTTAATGAATAATTTTGCATTTCATTTAGATGACTAATGTTTGGAAAATTGGTTAGGTGCAAATTTTTGAAAAGCATCTGCTGTGTGATGAAAACAACTGAATCTGTGTTTGTGGATAAATCTATTGTTAGGGGGATTAATGAACAACGCATTTGTACAGACATTATTCGATGAACCTCTTGATATTGTAGGTGATATTCATGGTGAAATTGAAGCTTTAAATCATTTGTTAGATGTCTTGGGTTATGATGAACAAGGTCATCATCCTGAGCAACGTAAGCTTATTTTTGTGGGTGATTTATGTGATCGTGGGGTAGACAGTTTTGCGGTGATTCAGCGTGTAAAAGCATTGGTTGAGCAAGGGAAAGCTCAATGTGTTTTAGGTAATCATGAATTAAATTTGCTGATTGATGCAAAGCGTGAGGGCAATGGTTGGTTTTTTGGTTCGCCACATGAAGATGATCATAAATCTTTTACATCAAGGCAGATAAATCATCAAGAAAGATTGAATATTTTAAATTTTTTGGCAACTTTGCCAATTGCATTAGAGTCGGAAAAGTTACGCGTTGTACATGCCTGCTGGGATCAAAACTCAATTGATATACTTAAAAGTATGCAAGGACTTGGAACTCGTCAGGCGTATGATCAATTTGTACAAATGACAGAAAATCATGTTCGTGAAACAGGCATTGCAGAACAGGCAAAACGTGAATCGGCGCAATATCGGTCACAGATGAAAAACCCACAAGCAGACATTCCATTTTTACCCTATTTGGCACAGCAAGACCTTGTAGAGCAAATGCATAACCCAATGAAAGTATTGACTTCAGGTGCTGAACTTTTGGTTGATCAGCCTTTTTATGTCGGTGGGAGATGGCGCATGATCGATCGCTCTGCATGGTGGGCGCATTATCAAGATGAAATTCCTGTGATTATTGGGCATTATTGGCGAAATTTTAAAATGACGGATGAGAAAACAGGATTTTTTAAATATATTGATGCAGTACAATGGTTTGGTCAAAAAAAGAATGTTTTTTGTGTCGATTACTCTGTGGGTAAGCGCTATGTTGATCGTCAGTATGATCGGGCATATACAAGTCAATTGATTGCATTACGTTTTCCTGAAAATATTTTGTTGTCTGAAACAGGCGAGCAATGGGAAACGAGCAATTAATAGTGGTTGTTGAACATTTTAGTGAATGTATAAAAATGCCCTGAATCATCAGGGCATTTTTTGTTAAAGTTAAATGATTACAGCTTAATCTGCTAATGCACTTTTACTGCTTTCATCTTCGTCTTCATCTTCTACAGAATCTAGACCAAGCTCTTTAAGTTTACGTGTCAGTGTATTACGTCCCCAACCGAGCAATTCAGCTGCATGACGTTTACGTCCACGAGTTTGTTGTAGTGCCGCATTAATTAAGGTTTTCTCAAACATCGGTGTAGCAATGTCGAGAATTTTCATTTCACCATTTTTAAGTTTTTGAATCGCCCATTGACCTAGCATTTCATCCCAATGATGCAGTGCAATCCGATCAATACCTGTGATCGCTTGTCCAGTTTCATCTACTTTGCTAAGTGGAATTTGTTTGAGTTCTGAAGGTAGATCCTCGGGATACACTTCACGCCCTGTAATCATTACAGTGAGCCAACGACAGGTATTTTCAAGTTGACGCACATTCCCTGGCCAAGGTAGTTGCTTGATGTATTCTTGGGTTTCAAGACGTAAGATTTTCGGACTTACGCCAAGTTCTTTGCCTGCACGGGCAAGGAAATGTTGCGCAAGCATTGGAATATCTTCTGAGCGATGTGCCAATTTGGGTATATGAATACGAATGACATTGAGTCGATGATAGAGATCTTCACGGAAGCGACCATCATGAACCAATTTTTCCAAATCTTGATGTGTCGCTGCGACAATACGTACATCCACTTTGACTGGAATATGTCCACCAACACGATAAAACTCACCATCTGCCAATACACGCAATAAACGTGTCTGTGTTTCAAAAGGCATATCGCCAATTTCATCTAGAAATAGTGTACCGCCATTGGCTTGCTCAAAACGTCCTTGACGTTGGGTATTCGCTCCAGTAAATGCACCTTTTTCATGTCCAAAAAGTTCGGTTTCAATCAAATCTTTTGGAATGGCTGCCATATTCAGTGCAATAAAAGGCTTATTGCCACGAGGTGAGTGGCGATGTAATGCATGTGCAACCAACTCTTTACCTGTGCCAGATTCGCCATTAATCAACACTGTAATGTGCGATTGCGATAGGCGACCAATGGCACGAAATACTTCCTGCATGGCAGGAGATTCACCAATAATTTCAGTTGACTGAATTGGTTGCGTGGTTTTTGCAGATTCTTGTTGTTGTAGCTTATTGATATGCAAAATTGCACGATTCACCAGTGCAAGTGCTTCATCAATATCAAAAGGCTTAGGTAAGTATTCAAAAGCCCCAGTTTGATAGCTTGATACTGCTGACTCTAAGTCTGAGTGTGCTGTCATAATAATGACAGGTAAATCAGGGTAGTTGCTTTTAACCTTTGCTAAAAAGGTTAGGCCATCAATACCAGGCATGCGAATGTCAGTCAAAATGACATCAGGCGCATTATGAGGGAGTTCATCGAGTGCAGATTGTGCTTCTTCAAAACTCGTCACATCAAAGCCTTCTTCCTTGAATGTTTTTTCCAACACCCAACGCATGGCACGGTCGTCATCAATGACCCAGATTTTATTATGTGACATGGTTTGTCTCCCAAGGTAAATAAAGGCTAAATATTGTTTTTCCAGGAACTGATTGACAGTCAATCATTCCATTATGTTGATGCATGATATTTTGTGCGATGCTTAAGCCCAAACCTGTACCACTTGCACGTGCAGTCACGAGCGGATAAAACACCGATTCGATAATATCTTCGGGAATGCCGAGTCCATTGTCTTCAATATCGATACGAAGTGTTGAGCGATGTAATGTGCCATTAATAGTGACCAGTCGCTGAATACGTGTTCTTAAAATGAGTTCAGGCTGATGGTCTACAAAGAAGTCTTTATTTTCAGTCATGGCTTGAATAGCGTTGACGCTGACATTCAACATCACTTGAATAAGTTGATCACGGTCAGCTTTGACTTCGGGTAAAGATAGGTCATAGTCACGTGTGATTTTGACTTTCTTTTTGGTTTGATTTGCTACTAGCGCACGTACACGCTCAAGCGGTTCATGGACATTGACCAATTCGTAACTTGGAAGTTGGCGTGAGCCCAGCATCGTATCTGCTAAATTTCGCAAACGATCGACTTCACTAATAATAATGTCGGTGAATTCTGCATATTGTGGATCATTTAAACTACGAGCAAGCAATTGTGTTGCGCCACGAATACCTCCAAGTGGATTTTTAATTTCATGTGCAACACCACGAATTAGTTGGCGAGCAACTTGATGTTGTTGTATGAGATTTTCTTCTTTAGATATTTTCAACATGCGATCAATTGGATTAAGTTCAATCATCAATAAGGGGTGGTAGGGCTTACCCGTATTGAGTTGTGACACACTATAGTCCACGTGCATGTCTTTAAAGTTAACATTGATGGTTGCTTCACGGCGTGTGTAAGATTGCCCCGTTTTTAATGTATTGAGTAAGGCTTCATAGGTATTAAAGTCGTCATTTGGCGCATGAAGAAGATTCATGACGGGTTGACCCGATGCTCGTAATAAACTGATGTCAAAAAGGGCTTCACAAGACGAGTTCAAATAAAAAATGTTAAGTTGACTATCGATCAGTAAAATCGCGGTGGTCATGTTGTCGACCAAAAGTCTGTAATCGATCGTTGGATATTGATCCATTCGTCCAAAATTCCTGTATTAAAATAGCGCAAAAGCAGTTTGATCTTGCATCCTTTCCTGTTCAATGTGAAAAGCTGATTCAGAAAATTTGACCCGATGTTGGGCGATTGCTGAACTGCTATAAAGCAAAATACACGCCAACTTTTCATTGTTGTTCAAGTTGATCGCTTTTTTTGATAAAAATGAACACTAAGTGTGCTTTTTAATTCCATCATTATATTGAGTATATTCACATTACAATATTTTTGAACTGTTTTGGTGCGAATTGGGTATTTTGAATATACATTGGTTGTATTTTGGTGCGTTATGCAAAGAGTGCCGTTTGCAACTGTTTTTATAATCAGAAAAGTCTTACAATACGCGGAATATAGTGGAGCATAGATTCATGAAGTCCCCCAAAGTCGGTTTTGTATCTTTAGGTTGTCCTAAGGCATTGGTAGATTCTGAACGAATTTTAACTCAGTTAAAAACTGAGGGTTATGATGTTGCATCAGATTATGATGGTGCAGATTTAGTTGTAGTGAATACCTGTGGTTTTATTGAATCTGCAGTGCAAGAATCATTGGATGCCATTGGCGAAGCCATGAGTGCCAATGGTCGTGTTATTGTGACGGGCTGTTTAGGAAAAGATGAAGCGAAAATTCGCGCGATGCATCCAAATGTCCTAAAAGTAACAGGCGCAGCAGCATATCAGGAAGTGATGGAAGCCGTACATGAGTACGTACCAGAGCCACCTAAACATAATCCGTTCATCGACCTTGTCCCTGAACAAGGTATTCGTTTGACACCAAAACATTATGCATATTTGAAAATATCGGAAGGCTGTAACCATCGTTGCACATTCTGTATTATTCCAAGTATGCGAGGTGACCTTGTTTCACGTCCAGTAGGCTCAGTTCTGTCTGAAGCTCAAGCATTGAAAAATGCAGGTGTGAAAGAAGTTTTAGTGATTTCCCAAGATACCTCAGCTTATGGTTTAGATACCAAATATAAGTTGGATTTTTGGAATGGTCAGCCTGTTAAAACTAAGTTTTTTGATATGTGTGAAGCATTGGGTCAATTGGGCATTTGGGTGCGTTTGCACTATGTCTACCCATATCCGCATGTCGATGCTGTTATTGACCTAATGGCACAAGGCAAAATTCTTCCATATTTAGATATTCCTTTTCAACATGCCAGTCCGCGCATCTTAAAATTGATGAAGCGACCAGCCCACAGTGAAAATACACTGGAACGTTTAAAATTATGGCGTGAGAAATGTCCTGATTTAGTTATTCGTTCTACATTTGTGGTCGGCTTTCCAGGTGAAACTGAAGAAGACTTCGTGATGTTGCTGGATTGGCTAAAAGAAGCACAGCTTGATCGAGTAGGTTGTTTTACGTATTCACCGGTTGAAGGTGCAACAGCAAACGATTTACCTGATCATGTTGCTGAAGAAGTTAAACAAGAACGTTATGAACGTTTTATGGAAGTTCAGCAAGCTATTTCGGCTGCGAAACTACAGAAGCGTATTGGTCAAACCATGACTGTATTGGTTGATGAATTAGACGAAGAATTCCCTGTTGCAATTGCACGCTCTTATGCAGATGCACCTGAAATTGATGGCAATGTCTTTGTTGAAGATATTGATAAATCACTGATCAAGTCAGGCGATTTACTTGAAGTTGAAATTACCGATGCAGATGAATATGACCTGTTTGCTAAACTTATTGCTGTAAAAACAGTTTAAGTTTAAGAAATTTTTAAAGATATTCAGATAAAATTAAGCTATAGATTTCGGAGTACACTCATGATGGATTCAAAAAAGCCACGTTACGAGCGCATTTTACTTAAACTTTCTGGCGAGGCGTTGGCTGGAAATAAGGACATGGGGATTGATGCACAAGTGCTTGATCAAATGTCTTTATCTATTGCACACATGGTCGGTTTGGGTGTGCAAGTGGGCATCGTGGTGGGTGGTGGTAATCTTTACCGTGGTAGCCAATTGCAAAAAGAAGGTTTGGTTGGTCGTGTAACGGGTGATCAAATGGGTATGCTTGCAACGGTGATGAATGGTTTGGCATTACGCGATGCTTTGGTACGCCGTAATATTAAAACTCGCTTAATGTCTGCATTACCAATTGGTGCTGTGGTTGAGTCGTACTCAAGTCGTGATGCAATTCGCCATTTAACGCAAGGCGAAGTATGTGTGTTTGTTGCAGGTACGGGTAATCCGTTCTTTACAACCGATACGGCTGCTTGCTTACGTGGTATTGAAATTGAATCAGATTTGATTTTGAAAGCGACTAAAGTTGATGGTGTATACAATAAAGATCCAAGTAAATACGATGATGCTGTTAAATATGACACATTAACTTTCGATCAAGTACTTGATGAAAAATTAGGTGTGATGGATTTAACGGCAATTTGCTTATGTCGTGATCATAATGTGCCCCTGCAAGTATTCGATATGAATAAATCAGGTGCATTGCTTTCTGTAGTGATGGGTGAAAAAGAAGGGACTCACGTTACAAACTAATGTACGTAAGCCTGAAAGCACTTTATACTGCTGAACTTTAATTTTTTGTTTTTGAATGAATAAGTAAGGAAGATCATATGATTAACGATCTGAAAAAAGATGCTGAAGAGCGTATGAACAAGTCTTTAGAATCTTTAGAGCATGGTTTTGCAAAGGTTCGTACGGGTCGTGCGCATCCATCAATCTTAAATGGCGTTATGGTTTCTTACTATGGTTCTGATGTTCCATTGAATCAAGTAGCAAGCGTTGGTGTTGAAGACTCACGTACTTTAGTTGTACAGCCGTTTGAACGCTCAATGGTTTCTACGATTGATAAAGCAATTCGTGAGTCTGGTCTCGGTCTAAACCCTGTGACTTCAGATACAATACGTGTACCAATGGCGGCTTTGACTGAAGAAACACGTAAAGACATGCAAAAAGTTGCACGTAATGAAGCTGAGAATGCGAAAGTTGCGATTCGTAACATTCGTCGTGATGTTTTAGGTGACATCAAAGCATTATTGAAAGAAAAAGAAATTTCTGAAGATGATGATCGTCGTGCAAGTGATGATATCCAAAAAATCACCGATAAATTTGTTGCAGAAGTTGAAAAGCGCCTTGCTGCAAAAGAAGCTGAATTGATGAAGGTCTAAGATTTACAATGACCACATCTGAAGACACGACTCTTCCGAAACATGTTGCCATCATCATGGATGGCAACAATCGTTTTGCTAAAAAGAAACAGTTACAAAAAGGCGATGGCCACCGTGAAGGAAAAAATGTTCTTGATCCTATTGTGGAGCATTGTCGCAAACAAAATATAACTGCACTCACCATTTATGCTTTTTCCAGTGAAAATTGGAATCGTCCACAGTATGAAGTGGATTTGCTCATGAAATTGCTTGAAGAAACGATTCTTGAACAAATTCCTCGCATGATTCACTTTGAAATTGCCTTGCGTTTTATTGGTGATCGCAGTCGACTTTCACCTGAGCTACGTGAATTAATGTTGCATGCTGAACAAAGGACTGCTAATTTTGTTAACATGACGTTAACAATTGCGGTCAGTTATGGCGGTATGTGGGATATCTCAAATACAGCGCGTCAACTTGCACAAATGGTAAAAGATCAAGAGTTAGAAGTTGATCAAATTGATGCTGAACTTTTTGGGCAGCATATTAGTTTGGGTGACTTACCACCTGTTGATCTACTTATTCGTACGGGTGGTGATTATCGGCTGTCGAATTTTTTATTGTGGCAAGCGGCTTACGCAGAATTATACTTTACTCAGACTTTATGGCCAGAGTTTACAGTTGAAGAGCTTGATCACGCATTTGGCGTATTTGCGGGCCGTGAACGACGTTTTGGACAAACATCAGAGCAAATCCAACAACAGAATACAGAGAAATAATAATGTTAGAGCGGATAATAACCGCATTGGTATTGGTCGCGGTAGTGCTGAGCTGTATGTTCGCTACTCCATCACCTTACCCGATGTATGTATTGATGATTCTTATGGCTGGGGCGGGTGGTTATGAGTGGTTTAAGCTCATGCCACGTGATGAGAATGACAGTGTAAATAAGCTTCAAGCAGCAGGCTTTGGTTTACTTACAGCTGGTCTTTCAGGTTTAGCACTTTATTTTGGCGACTTAGCATTATTGCTTTGGGCTGCCTCAATTCTTACTTGGATTGTAAGTGTGCATTGGGTGAAGTCTTATCCAGAATATGATGGTTGGTATAATGCAAGCCTATATGTTGTTGGATTGGTACTGATTACCGCTGCTGTCACTGCGATTTTCAATGTTTGGGAAAGTTCACCTTGGTGGCTCATGTACTTGTTCCTTTTAGTTTGGGGGGCAGACAGTGGTGCATATTTTGTTGGACGTAAATTAGGGCGTCGTAAACTTGCACCTTCAGTTAGTCCAAATAAATCCATTGAAGGTTTATTGGGTGGAATTGTTACGGTTGCCATTATTATTGTGATTGTGCAAACGGTTTACTTGAATCTAACGCTCTCACAACATATTCTTTTTCTGATTTTATCTATTGTTACTGTCTTTAGTTCAGTGCAGGGCGATTTGTTTGAATCAATGATCAAACGTCGTGCTGGAATTAAAGATTCGGGACGTATTTTGCCAGGTCATGGCGGTGTACTTGATCGAATTGATTCTTTACTTGCTGCTGCGCCGATTTTTGCAGCAGGTTTGTATGTTTTAAAACTTATTGGTGTAAATTTATAGATGTCACAATCTGTCAGTATATTAGGTGTTACGGGTTCGATTGGTTTAAGCACGCTTAAAGTTTTGGAGCAACATCCTGACAAATATTCGGTTTTTGCAGTGACGGCGTATAGTCGTATTGAAGAATTAAGCCAAATATGTAAACAGTATAGACCGAAAATCGCGGTCGTGCCTGCTGTAAGAGTAGATGAATTAAATCAATTGCTTCAAGCTATGAATATTCATGATATTGAAATTCTAAGTGGTGAGGAAGGTTTAATTGCTGTTTCACAACATACAGATGTCGATGTTGTTATGGCCGCAATTGTTGGTGCAGCAGGATTGTTACCTACATTAGCGGCTGTTAAAGCAGGTAAACGTGTTTTACTTGCCAATAAAGAAGCCTTGGTGATGTCTGGTGATATCATGATTCAAGAGGCTAAAAAGCATCAAGCATTATTGTTGCCTGTCGATTCTGAGCATAATGCGATATTTCAGTGCCTGCCTCAAAATTATTTACAGATTGAGAAACACGGTGAGCCTTTACTTGGTGTGAAGCAAGTTTTGTTGACTGCTTCAGGCGGGCCATTTCGTGATCATAGCTTAGAACAATTAAAACAAGTCACACCTGCACAAGCCTGTAAGCATCCGAATTGGTCGATGGGACAAAAAATATCGGTAGATTCAGCAACCTTGATGAATAAAGGCTTGGAATTGATCGAAGCGTGTCATTTATTTTCAATTAAAGAACATTTTGTTACAGTGGTTGTGCATCCACAAAGTATTATTCACTCTATGGTTCAATATGTGGATGGTTCAACTTTGGCTCAAATGGGTAACCCTGATATGTGTACGCCAATTGCTCATGCTTTGGCATGGCCGGAGCGTATTCAGACGGATGTGCCACCGCTAGATTTGTTCGTACAATCACGGTTGGATTTTCAAGAACCTGATTTAGTTCGTTTTCCAGCTTTAAAGTTGGCTCGCCAAGCGATGAAAAATGGTGGTTTAGCGGCTACAATTTTAAATGCAGCCAATGAAATAGCAGTTGCTGCATTCTTACAGCAGAAAATTGGTTTTTTACAGATTGCAGAAACAGTTGAATATACGCTCAATCATGTTCAAAATGGTGTTGCAGAAAGTATTGATATTATTTTGCATACAGATCGACTTGCTCGTCAGGTTGCTGAACAGCGCATTTTACAACTGGGAAGCTAAGGCATGAATGTTCTTTTTATCATTGTTGCTGCTATCTTTTTACTTGGTCCATTAATTGCCATTCATGAGTTTGGTCATTATTGGGTTGCTCGTAAATTGGGTGTTAAAGTCTTGGTGTATTCCATAGGCTTTGGTCCTGTTGTGCTTAAATGGACATCAAAAAAATCAGGTATTCAGTATCAGCTTTCGGCTTTGCCTTTAGGTGGCTATGTCAAAATGCTTGATGAGCGTGAAGGCAATGTCAGTGCAGAAGATTTACCTTATGCATTTAACCGCCAATCACCATGGAAGCGTATTGCAATTGTTGCAGCAGGACCATTGGTGAATCTGATTTTTGCAGCATTTTTATTTTGGATTCTATTTCTACCTGCTCAAGAGCAATTGAATACGCGTATTGGTAAAATTCTACCGAATACACCTGCTGCAACGATGCAACTACAAGCGGGTGATAAAATTGTAGCGATTGATGGTACTGAAACACCCAATTGGGAAAAGCTCAATTATGCATTGGTTGATCGTGTTGGTGAAACAGGGCATATCGATTTGCGAGTTGAACGTCAAGGTCAAGTACAAAATTTTGTACTACCGATTCAAGCATTCTTAAAAGATCAAACCCAATCACCTTTTGATGTACTGGGTTTTGTACCGTATCGTCCTGAAATTCCTGCTGTTGTTTTTAAACTCAGTGAAGATGGTGCGGCGATTCGTCAAGGCATGAAAGAAGGCGATAAGATTGTTGCAATTAATCAAGTGCCAATGAAAGATTGGTTTGATGTGGTGGATGTGGTACAAAAATCACCTGAAAAACTTTTGGCGATGGATGTGTTGCGAAAAGGTCAAATTGTTCATTTAAAAGTCATGCCACAGGGTAAACGTGACAATATGGGACAAGTGACTGGTATGCTTGGTGTTCAGGCGCAGACAGGTCAGGTCAATATTCCTGCAGAATATAAGCAAACGATTCAATATAATCCTGCTGAAGCTGCAGTCATGGCAGTTGAAAAAACGGGTCAAATTTCAGCGATGATTTTGAACTCCATGGTGAAAATGGTGCGTGGTTTAATTGGGCTGGATAATCTATCAGGGCCAATTACCATAGCAAAAGTGGCAGGTCAAAGTGCTGAAATGGGTTGGCAAACCTTTATTTCCTTTATGGCACTGATGAGTGTGAGTTTGGGGATTCTAAATTTATTGCCAATACCGATGCTTGATGGCGGTCACTTGGTTTATTACATAATTGAAGCAATACGTGGTAAACCTGTTTCTGAACAAATACAATTGGTTGGTTTGAAAATTGGTATGTTACTGTTGGGTAGCATGATGATACTCGCAATATTTAATGATTTTATGCGTTTATAAACGTTATAGATGGACAATTAACTTTACTGGAAAATAATAGGCATGCAGCGTTCACATTTATTTATGCCACTTGCACTTGTAAGTGCAATGGCAGCTGTACAACACGTATATGCAGCAGACGAATTTATTGCACGTGATATCCGTGTAGATGGTTTGGTTCGTTTGACTCAAAGCAGTGTACTGGCAATGTTGCCAGTCAGTAGTGGCGGTCGCATTTCAGATCCTATTATTGCAGACTCAATTCGTACGCTTTATGCAAGCAATATGTTTGATGATATCAAAGCCAGTAAAGAGAATGACGTATTGGTGTTCACTGTTGTTGAGCGACCAGTTATTTCTAAAATTAACTTCAAAGGCAATAAGCTGATTCCAAAAGAAGCATTGGAAGAAGGTTTAAAGAAAATGGGTCTTGCTGAAGGTGAGGTGCTGAAGAAGTCTGCATTGCAAACTTTGGAGACTGAACTTGAGCAACAGTATTCACAGCAAGGTCGTTATGATGCCGATGTGAAAGTTGAAACAATCGCGCGTCCAAATAACCGTGTTGATTTAGATATTAACTTTAACGAAGGTAAACCTGCGAAAGTTTTTGATATCAACGTGATTGGTAATACAGTCTTTAAAGATGATGAGATTAAACAGGTCTTCGCTGTAAAAGAAAGTGGTTGGTTGTCTGTTGTATCACGTAATGATCGCTACGCTCGTGAGAAAATGGCGGCAAGTTTAGAGTCTTTACGTGCACTGTATTTGAATAAGGGTTATATCAACTTTGACATTAATAGCTCAAATTTGAATATCAGTGAAGATAAAAAGAATATCTTCATTGAAGTTTCAATACACGAAGGCGAGCAATTCAAGTTTGGTGAAACTAAGTTTTTAGGTGATGCGCTATATAAACCTGAAGAGTTGAAAGCCTTACAACTTTATAAAGATGGTACAACTTATTCGCAAGAAAAAGTGAATGCTGTTAAGCAGTTATTGCTTCGTAAATATGGTAATGCAGGGTATTACTATACTGAAGTGAACGTTGTTCCTGAAATTAACAATGAAACTCATGTGGTTGATTTAAATTTTTATATCAACCCTGGTCAGCAAGTGACAGTACGCCGTATTAACTTCTCAGGAAACACTAAAACGGCTGATGAAGTATTACGTCGTGAAATGCGTCAAATGGAAGGTGCATTGGCAAGCAATGAAAAAATTGATTTGTCAAAAGTCCGTCTAGAGCGTACGGGTTTCTTTAGTAAAGTGGATGTTAAACCTGTACGTATTCCAAATGCACCCGACCAAGTCGATTTGAATGTTGAAGTTGAAGAGCAACATTCAGGTACAAGTACTTTAGCGGTAGGTTATTCGCAAAGTGGTGGTATTACCTTCCAAGCAGGCTTAAGTCAAACCAATTTCTTGGGCACAGGTAATCGTGTTGCTATTGATCTTTCGCGTTCAGAAACACAAGATTATTATAACTTAAGTGTAACCGATCCATATTTCACGATTGATGGTGTGAGTCGTGGTTACAATATGTATTACCGTAAAACCAAACTGGATAATGACTATAACGTTAATAATTACGTTACAGATAGCTTTGGTGGTGGTTTGACTTTTGGTTACCCAATTGATGAAAACCAGAATGTCAGTGCAGGTTTAAACATTGACAATACTAAAGTGACCACAGGTCCATATGTTTCGACTTATGTGCGTGATTATCTGTTAGCAAATGGTGGCAAGAAAAACCATGAAACGAGCTATTGCCCGACAGATGACAATGGTAAGTCGCAAATGCAGGATATCACTGAGAAAGATCCTGTAACAGGTAAGGATGTGATCACGGGCGTTAAATGTGCTGTGGAGGAAATTCCTTACGGTGATGAGTTTGAGGGTGAGTTTTTAACCTATAACTTAAACTTAGGTTGGTCTTATAACACATTAAACCGTCCAATTTTCCCGACCTCAGGTATGTCACATCGTGTAAATGCTGAAATTGCATTGCCGGGTAGTGATGTTGAATATCAGAAACTAACCTATGATGCACAAGCTTATTTCCCATTAGGGCGTGATTTTGTATGGCGTGGTTATGGTAAGTTAGGTTACGGTAATGATTTACCATTCTATAAAAACTTCTATGCTGGTGGTTATGGTTCAGTACGTGGTTATGATAACAGTACGCTTGGACCGAATTATCCGGGCGTAACGTATAATGAACGTCATACTAAAGATTACGATCCTGAGGAAGTGGGTGGTAATGCTTTGATTCAGTTCGGTACTGAAATTGCACTACCTGTTCCATTTAAGGGTGATTGGGCTCGTCAAATTCGTCCTGTGATTTTTGCTGAGGGTGCACAAGTTTTTGATACGAATTGTAGTACCGCGCAAGGCACTTTATATCTTCAGGGTGATTCGGAAGGTTCAAAAGATCCAGGTGTCGATGCAAAACAATATTGTAAAGATAACTTTGACTTCGATTTAAGTAATATGCGTTATAGCGTAGGCGTAGGCTTTACGTGGATTACGATGATTGGTCCATTATCACTGAGTTATGCATTCCCATTGAATGATAAACCAGGCGATCAAACCAAAGAAATTCAGTTTGAAATCGGCCGTACTTTCTAAGTGCGGTCATCCGATTACTGTTTTAATGTATAACTAAAGGAATGATGATGAAAAAAATGAAAGTTGCATTATTAAGTTTGGCGATGGGTATTACAGGTTTAACACATGCTGCGGGTTATGGTGTTGTTGATATTGAAAAAGTGGTTGAAAGTAGCACGTATTTGAAACAACAAAATGCAGCGCTTGAGCAAACAGTAAAACCACAAACGGCTAAACTTGAACAAATCACCAAAGATATTGAGGCATTAAAGCAAAAAGCTCAGGCTCAAGGTGCAAATGCGCAGCAAATTAATGCGCAGTATCAAGCGAAAGTGACTGAATTCCAAACGATTCAACAAAGTGTGCAAACAAAAGTTCAGTCTACAATCCAAAATACAAATTCCGTATTTGAAACACGTGTAAAGCAGGCTGCTGAACAATTGCGCACTGAAAACAGTCTTGATCTTGTATTGAACAAGAATACAGTGATTGCATTTGACTCGAAGTATGATTTAACTGCTAAAATGATTCAAAAGGTTAATGCAATCAAATAAGCAATGAAATCCAATCGTTTTCAGCTTGATGAATTGGCTCAGCTCGTTAGAGGTGAGTCAATTGGTCAACACAATCTTGTACTTGAAAATCTTGCCAGTTTAGAACAGGCACAGCCCCATCACATTGCGTTTGTGAATGGTGAAAAATATATAGAGGCAGCACAAGCTTCAAAAGCAGGGGCATTAATTATTCCTGCTGTTTTACAGTCAAGACTGACAGCTCATCAAAACTTTATCATTGTTGATAATCCTTACCTCGCTTTTGCGATGCTGACGCATGCATTTGAAATAAAAGTACAAAAACGTGGTATTGAAAGCACTGCACAAATTGACCCTTCTGCTATTGTTGCTGATGATGCCTATATTGGGCATTACACGGTGATTGGTGAAAATTGTGTGGTTGGAGCAAATACGATTATCCAATCGCAAGTTAAAATAGATGATGGTGTAGAGATTGGTAAGGATTGCTTTATTGATTCACATGTCACGATTACTGCTGCGAGTAAATTAGGTAATCGAGTGCGTATCCATGCCAATACAGTCATTGGTGGAGAAGGGTTCGGCTTCGCACCTTATCAGGGAAAATGGCATCGTATTGCACAATTGGGTTCGGTTCAGATTGCAGATGATGTCCGAATCGGCTCAAATTGTAGTATTGATCGTGGTGCTTTGGATGATACGATTTTAGAGCAAGGTGTAATTATTGATAACCTTGTGCAAATCGCTCATAACGTCAAAGTTGGTGCACACACTGCGATTGCTGCGAAGTGTGGTGTCGCAGGAAGTAGTACGATTGGCAAAAACTGCGTGCTTGCTGGTGGTGTCGGTATCGTTGGTCATATTTCATTGGCTGATAATGTGACAATTACAGGAATGTCAATGGTCACAAAAACTATTTCTGAAGCCGGATCTTATTCTTCAGGAACAGGTTTGTTTGAATCAGGACAATGGAAACGTACCGTGGTTCGCCTTCGACAATTAGCAGATGTGCCATTGACCCGAATTGTGAAAAAGCTTGATGATATGCAAACTCGCATTGAGTCTCTTGAAACAACTTTAAAGTCGCGTAAATAATTATGTCTGAGTTAAAATCATTACCATTTGCAGTACCTGAACTTCCTATGCAGGTACAGACCATCCGTGAGTATCTTCCACACCGTTACCCATTTTTATTGGTTGATCGTGTGACTGAGGTTACTGAAAATGCCATTACTGGTTATAAAAATGTTTCTATTAATGAAGAATTTATGCAGGGACATTTTCCAGGCTATCCAATTATGCCGGGTGTACTGATTGTTGAAGCGATGGCTCAGATATCGGGTGTGCTTGGTTTTATTATGAATGGCGAAAAGCCACGTCCAGGTTCATTGTTTCTTTTTGCGGGTGCCGAAAAAATACGATTTAAAAAACAAGTCGTACCTGGTGACCAACTCGTGCTAAAATCAGAATTACTCATGCAAAAACGTGGCATTTACAAATATTTATGTACTGCCAGTGTAGACGGCGTGGTTGCAGCAACCGCTGAAATTATCATTTCTCATCAGAAATTAGAGCAGGCATGAGCAATAAAGATTTAATCCATTCAACTGCAATTATTGACCCATCAGCCGTGATTGCGGCTGATGTTAAAATTGGGCCGTATTGTATTATTGGTCCCAATGTCAGCATTGGTTCAGGTACACAGCTCCACTCACACGTTGTTGTGGGTGGGTATACTCGAATTGGTGAACACAACGAAATTTTTCAATTTGCCAGTGTAGGTGAAGTTTGTCAAGATTTAAAATATCAGGGCGAAGAAACTTGGCTTGAAATCGGTGATCATAACAAAATTCGTGAACACTGTAGTTTGCACCGTGGTACTGTGCAAGATAAAGCATTGACTAAAATTGGTAGTCATAATTTATTGATGGTCAATACACATATTGCACATGATTGTGTGGTGGGTGATCACAATATTTTTGCTAACAATGTCGGTGTAGCAGGGCATGTTCACATTGGTAGTTTTGTTATCATTGGCGGTAACTCAGGTATTCATCAATTCTGTAAGATTGATTCTTACAGCATGATTGGTGGTGCATCATTGATTTTAAAAGATGTTCCTGCTTATGTGATGGTGTCAGGCAATCCTGCACATGCATTTGGTATGAATGTAGAAGGTATGCGCCGTAAAGGTTGGTCTAAAAATACAATACAAGGTTTGCGTAGTGCATTTAAGCTGATTTATAAATCAGGATTGACTACAGATCAAGCGATTGAGCAAATCCGAGCAGAAATTTTGCCAGAAGTTGCAGAAGTACAGTTACTTATTGATTCGTTGACTAAGTCAGAACGTGGTGTTGTACGTTAAGCACGGATACAAAATGGATTAAAATAAAAAAGACATCTTTAAGATGTCTTTTTTATTTGGCTGTTTATTTATTAGGTACAGTTGGAACTGGACTAAGTGGAATTGTTTGTTGTGGAGCTGTCGTCATTTCTTGAGTAACTTCAGTTTTAGGCTCAGTTGCTTCTTCTTGTGCTGTATCACTATCTGGATCTAGGCGTTGGTTGAGAAGTTCTAAGCGTTGATCTAAGTCGGTATATTTGCTCGTAAGTTCTTTAGTTAGCTGTTCAATGGCATAATCTTGTTCTTCAATTTTGCCTCGTAATGCACGGACTTGATTTTCAAGATTCTGATTTTTTTGTAATAAATCCCAATTCATATTGCTATTGTTTGGGGTGTTGCTATTAGAGGCACTTAATCTGCTTAATGAGTTAGATTCAATCGGAACAGCATAAAGTGTCGCTGCGCTGAGGAGTGAAATTGCGAGTAAAGCATGCTTTCTGAGCATAATGAAATCCATCTTGAACTACAGATACGTATTTACTTATTTTTGATAAGGGGACGCATCAAAATAATATGATGAACTCATTTAAAACGGCTCTGCCTTGAATTGCAAGTGGCTTTTACAATGTCGCCATATATTGGTTTAAATCATGGATGTGATGTAATCGAAATCGGGGAAACATACTCATTTAAGCTGTATAAATTAGATTTGGCGAATAAATACTCAAACGAATGAATAACTTGCTTAAAATTAAAATACGCACTTGCAAGATGTAAAAAAATCTCTATACTCTCTTCTTGTAATGGTAGCCCCGCTGGTGGCTTCGCAATTGTAATCTGAGAACCCCGCCAGGACCGGAAGGTAGCAACGGTATCAGAACTATGATGTGCCGGAGTTTTGCTAGTGGGGTTGCCACCATAATTAAAATAATATTTATATTTGCTCTTAATTTATTCTTCTCTTCTTGATATTGCTTTCATAATCGCATCCATTTCAAAACCTCGATATTGTAAAAAACGGATTTGTTTTGCTTTGATTTTTGGATCTTTACTCACTTCTGTACCGTATTTTTTTACTTTGAGTTGATAGGCTTCTTCATACCAATCAATTTCGTTCATATCGTGTTTGGCAAGCTCGCTATCAATACTTTTTGCTCTGAGCGCTAACTTGATTCGATTTGGACCTTTTCCTTTGCGTATTTGGCTTCTTACGAGCATTTCAGCAACACGTTGATCGCTTTGGTAATTCTCTCTAGAAAGTTCATCTACAAGCGTATTTACTTCATCTCGATTTTCAGCATATAAAGCGAGTTTTTCAATTAAATCTTTTTTTGAGTATTCTCTACGGGTCAATACAGCAAAGGCGTATGAGCGCAGGCGAGTGCCTGTAAGTCCTATTTTTTGTGCTTGTGTGGAGGTATTATCTTGAGCATTAGAGTCAATATCAGAATCATTGCTATTCTGAGTCTGTTGGCGTAGAAATCGCTTATTGTGCTGATTGGCTTTAAATCGTAAAGCATCTTGATCTAAATTTTCTTCATTGGTTGTTGAAACATGCTCAGGATGCGCTTCTCCAAACTGTTGTTTGAGGGCATCATAATCAATAAGTTTAGTAAATTTGGATTCGGTCATGTCTATTCAAAAAATTTAAAAAGTGTCTTTCATGTCAAGTGTAACGCTGAACGGAAAGGGTAAATGCATTATTCTGCATTAAATAGGTTTGGTATATAAAAAACGCCCCGAAGAGCGTTTTGTATTAATTGTTTAGATTAATGGTGATGATTTAAGCATCAAGAAATTCAGGTTCTTCTTCATCTTTTTCATCAGTAGGTATTGCAGTCGTGAGTAGCTGTTCACGAATGAGTTTTTCTAACTCTTCTGCAATGTGTTTATTTTCTTCAAGGTGACGAATCACATTATTTTTACCCTGACCAATTTTTTCGCCTTTGTAAGAATACCAAGCGCCAGCTTTATTGACCAATTCTTGTGAAACGGCAAGATCAATTAATTCACCTAAATGGTTTACACCTTTACCGTACAAAATTTGGAATAATGCTTCACGGAATGGCGGCGCCATTTTATTTTTCACAACTTTAACGCGCGTTTCAGAACCAACAATTTCATCGCCTTCTTTAACTTGACCAATACGGCGAATGTCCAATCGTACAGAAGCATAAAACTTAAGAGCGTTACCACCTGTTGTGGTTTCAGGGCTACCAAACATCACGCCAATTTTCATACGAATTTGGTTAATGAAGATCACCATACAGTTTGAGCGCTTTGCATTACCTGTAATTTTACGTAGTGCTTGGCTCATCAAACGAGCTTGTAAGCCCATGTGTGAATCACCCATCTCGCCTTCAATTTCAGCTTTTGGTGTGAGTGCTGCCACAGAATCGACAACAATCATGTCAATTGCACCTGAACGTACCAACATGTCAGCAATTTCTAAAGCCTGCTCACCATGATCGGGTTGAGAAACCAATAGGTTGTCAATATCGACCCCTAATTTACGGGCATATTGTGGGTCAAGTGCATGTTCAGCATCAATAAAGGCACATGTGCCACCTGCTTTTTGACATTCAGCAATCGCTTGTAAGGTCATGGTTGTTTTACCTGAAGATTCAGGACCATAGATCTCAACAATACGACCTTTCGGTAAGCCACCAATACCAAGTGCAATATCAAGCGTTAAAGAGCCTGTAGATACTGCTTCAACTGCTTGTACCGTATTGTCACCTAAACGCATGACGGTGTTTTTACCGAACTGTTTCTCAATTTGGCTGAGTGCTGCGTTCAGTGCCTTACTTTTATTATCATCCATCTCGTAACCTCAAAAACGATGTATATCACTAATAACTTAAGTGGATGTCTTAGATTCAGTCTTTGTCCACGACAGCCATAGTGACAGAAAAAACTTTTCTCTTCTATGTTTATTTGGATTGTAGCGACATGATGTGTCGCACTATCTGCATGCCTGATTTAAGTCTGGAACTAGTCATCCAAATACGACCATTGTTGGTCAAATTGCTGATCATTGTCCTGTTTAAACCTGTTGATGTCGCGACGGTCTTTTTTACTTGGACGATGTTCGGGTCGAGCAAGATTATGCAATTTTCTCTGTGAGGAAAGCAACTCACGACGAGCAATACTAACTTCAGTTTCTTCATAAAGTTGTTGGGCAATGGGTGCACCACCACGTACCGCTGATAATGCCTTAATTTGCACCGTTTTTTGCTCAAAGCCTTGGCGAATTGTGAGTTCCATACCGACACGAATTTCTTTTGAAACTTTTACACGCTCACCATTTAAGTAAACTTTACCGCCTTCGATAGCATCTTTTGCAATGGAGCGGGTTTTAAAAAAACGCGCTACCCAAAGCCATTTGTCTACACGCATCGATTCCGTTACAGGTGATTCAGGCTGTTTTGACATTGAATTCCTTTTGAATAGTAATTGAGGTTTCAATCAGTGGGAGTAGTTCGGTAAGATTTTGAATTGCAGGGTAATTTAAATCATGAGCTTGGCGTGCAGCACGACCACTTGAAGGTTGTACAATGGTAATGAGTTGGGTGATTCCAAATTTTTCAGCACCTTGAAGCACTTTTTCAGTGTCATCAATCATCATTGCATATTGTGGATCAAAATCATGTTTTTGCTGCAAAATTTCCCAAAACTCTACAAATTCTTTGGAATAACCGATTTCTTCACTACTAATCATGACTTCAAAATAAGGGCTTAAATCAATATTTTCAAGTTTGAGTTGTAAACCCGCCTGATCTGCATTGGTCAGTAACCAACAGCGATAGCCATGTTGTTTTAATTGTTCTAAAAGTTCAAAACAGCCCGGACGAGGTGCAATCTTTTCTTGATTGTCGTATTGCAGTTTCAGTACATCGACTTCGACTTTTTCTGTCCAATATTTAGAGGAATACCAACACAGCGTGTGATTGTGTTGTTGGTAGAAGGTATGAAGTATTTCTTTGCTTTCTTCAAGTGTACATTGATGTGTTTCGGCATGACGTTCAGGTAAGCGAGTATTCCAAATTAAATCGTCAAAAGCTAAATCGAGAAGGGTACCATCCATATCGAACATAAGGATAGGTTTCTGCATTTAAAATTCTCCAATGGTTTTTAAAGTTCAAATAAATTCGCATAAGCCTTATAAAATAAAGGAATTTTATGAAAATTCACCTAATCTAATCTATTCAAATATTTTCAAAGTTTAACAAAGATCTTTACGTTACAAACATATTTGTGTACATAATTTTATCTTCTCACTCTCACAAAATGCTCATACATGTTGATGAGGTGTCAGAACAAAAAATACTTCGTCATCCTTCTACATAAGAAGGTAAATAATCATTTCTTTTAATCGTTTTATGTCGCTCATTATTAATCCAATAAATTATTAAAGTGAATTTTACTCAGTATTGACTTAGATTAAATCATTTTTATTCATGTATTAGTTCATGTATCTTTAGCTCATTCAAGAAAATTATGTTTTATCTCAGAAATTAGGGGCGAGCACCATGAGTCAAAAATTCGCATGTTCAATTAAGCGCATTCGTTTCGATGAAAATTATCAACCTGCTGACAACACACGTTTGACAACAAACTTTGCCAATTTAGCTCGTGGTGAGCATCGCCAAGAAAATTTACGTAGAACTTTGGCAATGATTAACAACCGCTTTAATACCTTGGCGAGTTGCGATAATCCAAATGCTGATCGTTATTCACTTGAAATTGATATTATCTCAGCAGAGATTGATATTGAGGGAAATGGAAATACGTTCCCTTTTATTGAAACACTCAAAAGCACAATCATTGATCATCAAACGAATGAGCGTATTGAAGGCATGATTGGCAACAGTTTTTCTTCTTATGTACGCGATTATGATTTTAGTGTGGTATTGCCTGAACTCGGTTTTAAAATCAATGAAAAACCTGAGTACTTTGGTGATTTACACGGCAAGCTTTATCAGCATTTGGTCAATTCAGAGGTTTTTAAAACAGAATTTAAAAAACAACCTGTGATTTGCTTGAGCGTTTCGACTTCAAAAACGTATTACCGTACAGCAAATATTCATCCTGTGCTTGGTGTGGAATATAAAAATGATGAATATTCGCGTACTGATGAATATTTTAAAAAAATGGGTTTAAGTGTGCGTTACTTCCAACCTAAAAATGCGACGGCACCGTTGGCATTTTATTCAGCAGATAACTTATTGACTGACTATACCGATTTTGAATTAATCAGTGCGATCAGTACCATGGAAAGCTTCCAAAAAATTTACCGCCCTGAAATTTATAATACTAACTCGGTTGCAGGTTTGGTTTACCAACCAAGCTTGGATTTTCAGGATTTTTCATTGACTCGTGTGGTTTATGATCGTGTTGAGCGTGGTCAGTTGGCAGTAAAACAAGGTAAGTGGACGGAAGAAAACTTTATCAAGCCGTACAAAGACATTCTTGAGCAATGGGCTGAAAAGTTTGTTGCTGTAAATGCGAAGCAAGAACACGCAGCTTGATTGACCGAATAGATTAAAGAACAGCATTTTAAAGCATATTACTTTACAGACTTAGTTTTAAAAACATTGAGATAGAAGATTAGACATGGCAATTTTACTCCCAACATCAACAGCAGGCAGCTTACCAAAACCATCTTGGTTAGCAGAACCAGAAAAACTTTGGTCACCTTGGAAATTACAAGGCGATGAATTACTGGAGGCGAAACAAGATGCTTTGCGTTTATCTTTGCAAGAACAGCAACATGCAGGCATCGATATTGTCAGTGATGGTGAACAAACCCGTCAGCATTTTGTCACGACATTTATTGAACATTTAGATGGTGTGGACTTTGAAAAGCGTGAGACAGTGCGTATCCGTAATCGTTATGATGCAAGTGTGCCATCTGTTGTGGGTGCTGTAAGTCGTCAAAAACCGGTATTTGTTGAAGATGCAAAGTTTCTACGTAGTCAAACCACACAACCGATTAAATGGGCACTTCCTGGTCCAATGACGATGATTGATACGTTATATGATGGTCATTATAAAAGCCGTGAAAAATTGGCTTGGGAATTTGCTAAAATTCTCAATCAAGAAGCACTTGAGTTAGAAGCTGCAGGTGTAGATATTATCCAGTTTGATGAGCCAGCATTTAATGTATTCTTTGATGAAGTGAATGATTGGGGCGTGGCGACATTAGAACGTGCGCTTGAAGGTTTGAAGTGTGAAACTGCGGTACATATTTGCTATGGTTATGGCATTAAAGCCAATACAGATTGGAAAAAGACTTTGGGTTCAGAATGGCGTCAATATGAAGAAGCCTTTCCAAAATTACAAAAATCTAAGATCGACATTATTTCACTTGAATGTCAAAATTCACATGTGCCAATGGATTTAATTGAATTGATTCGTGGCAAAAAAGTGATGGTCGGTGCGATTGATGTGGCAAGCAATAAGGTTGAAACGCCTGAAGAAGTTGCCAATACTTTACGCAAAGCGCTTCAATTTGTAGATGCTGATAAGCTATATCCATCAACCAATTGTGGTATGGCACCACTCGCACGTGAAGTGGCACGTGGTAAACTGAATGCTTTAAGTGCTGGTGCTGAAATTATTCGTAAAGAACTCTCAGCTTAATTCGGTTCTTTTAAGAAGAGAACTTTTAAGAATTGAGTTTTTCAGAATAAGGACAAGCTATGATGATTTGATCGACCATTTTGATTGATCAAATCATTATTTGCTCATTCCGACTTGAAATAAGCAAAATTCAAATTTGAGATTGAAAAGATGATTGAAGCGACTGACTTTAGAAATGCAATGTCTTTGTTAACGACTGCTGTTAATGTCATTACGACAAAAGGCGAGACAGGAATGCATGGATTTACGGCATCTGCTGTGTGTAGTGTGACCGATACACCACCGACATTGTTGGTTTGTATGAATCAATCTTCTCGTTCTTATACTCATTTTATGGAAAATGAAATTTTGTCTGTGAATGTATTAGGTTCACAACATGAACACATCTCAAATGCATTTGCCTCAAGTAAATTTAATTCTGAACAACGCTTTAAGCTAGGTTCTTGGGCAAAGCTAGAAACGGGTGCACCGATATTAAAAGATGCGTTAGTCAGTTTTGATTGTCAGATTGAGCAAATTCAGGAAGTCGGAACACATAGTATTTTTATGTGTCGTGTGGTTGCTATTCAGCACAGTCAGCAAGATGAAAGTTTAGTCTATTTTAATCGCGCTTACCATTCGGTTGGGCAGGTAGAAACCGCATAACTTTTAGATTTATTGAGTAAAATTTGTAGCTTTATTTAACAAATCAGCAGTAATCGAAACTCACCATCTTTTTCAACAGGTGCTCTATGTACACATGGTAAGACCTGTTGTTTTGGATGTTCTACCGCTAAACGCCACAGATGCCCTGAGCCCAAGTTTACGGGTTGTGAATTTTCTTTGGCTTGATAATGCAGATCAAAACAATAATCTGTTAAGAAAGCTTCAAACTCATCTTCTGTACCTTCATATATTTCTTTAAGTTTTTCTCTAATACTTGGAATGCTAATTTTTTGCTCAACCTGATTATTGGGCAAAATATCACTTGCAGGGCCATAATAAGTACATAAAAAAGTATTGGTTTCAATGGGTGCACGGTCTACATGAAATGAATATACATCAGTTGAAATGAAATCAAACTCATCATCTCGTTCATAATTTTTAAGCAAATTTAGAGAGGGGGATGCACCGAAATCGCTTAGTAGTTGGATGTCATTAAGAATAGTTTCTCTTGCAATATGACCTTGTTCTGAAAGTTGTAACGCGGAAAGATCTTCAATCGAAATTTCAGTTATATTTTCTATTAAATCAAGCTTTGACACGATTTCCTTAAAGTCGCCAAGCAAATTTCTATGCCAACAGATTGCGTTCATATTGCCATGGAAATTTGAATTGACCAATGTTGCAAAACTAGAAACTACACTGATTTGATCACTATCGGAAAACGTATTTTGCATATTTGTGTTAAATAAAAAAAATATGACTGATCATAACATTCAGTTTGATCGAGATGTTGATGTAGCCAATCTTTATGAGTATCGAATTTTAAAATAGCATTTAATTAGGTGGTAAAATAAACATTAAGCTCTGAAATAATCAATGATTTCAGAGCTATTTTCTAATTTTAAAAACAATTCATATAAATTATTATTGAATAGGTATTAGCGTTTAATACAATAAATTAATAGGTGTATTTTTAAAATCAAAGTTATTAAAAAACTGTTGCTCGGCAGGATTTTCGACTTTTTTAGCACTATTCATGATGGCGATTAAATCCGTTTTTGAAATCTTTAAAACCATCTTTTTTCCCACAGATTTAGCATCGACCACTTTATAATTCATTACTGAATTTTGAAGAGAGATTTCATATAAATCAGTTTGATCAATCTGCATATACACCGTGTTATCTGAGGCATCAATCTTTATTAAGGTCGATAATTTTTCTAAAAATGCAGTCGTAGGGGCGTGCTGTAAAATTGCAGACATATCAATTTTTTTACGGTCATAACTTGATTTTTCATTGCGTAAATCTTTTGCTGCACTGATATAAAAATTACGCCAAGACACCGATTCTGCATCATAACCTAAAGTTAAATAGACATCGGCAAGTGCTTGTTTTGCAGCTTCATTATTAGAGTTTACATTCAAAATATGATTTAAAAGCTCAGCCGCCCAACGAGGTTCATCTTGTTTTTGTGCATTTAAGGCTGACTTGAGTACTGCTTGCTCACCACCCATCATGCTGACATATTTTAAGCTACGTTGTTTTCTTGGTAGCATGTCTAAATTGGCAGGGTTACCATCAAACCATCCAATATAGTATTGATAAATACCTTTGACATTATGTTTGATACTGCCGTAGTAGCCACCCATCGAGAGGTGTTTATTTAAATTTTCAGGCAGTTGAATTTTTTCGGCAATTTCATCTGCAGTATAGCCTTGGTTCATCATTTTTAAGGTTTGATCATGTAGAAATTTATACACATCACGATGTAATGTAATAAATTCAGAAATTTCTTGATTTCCCCATACAGGCCAATGATGTTGCGAAACTAAAATTTCAGTTTTGGCTTGATTATTATACTCTTTTGCTTCATTTAGATATCGGATCCATTTTAAGGTATCGCGAGCCTTAGCTCCTCTTAAAGTGTATAAATTGTGCATGGTATGCGTAATGATTTCTGAACCACAATAAAGTTTTTTGCTCTCAATGCTAAAGGTTAATTCAGATGGTGCTTCTGAGTCAGGGACATTAAAAAAATTTATCTCGATCCCATCGATATTGAGTTTTTGCTCAGGTTGATCAATTAAAATGGTCGGTTGGGCAATGGTAACTGTGCCAAAAGACAATCCTTTACCTAAGCCACTATCAACCAATTGTTTTTCATTGACATCTAAATTCATACCAAACATATAAGACGCACGTTTTCCCATAATTGGGCCTGCCATAATATTTTCATTCGTTGCGGCATCCATGAAGCCCGATGGTGCAATGATTGGAATGTTTTTATCTTCCATAAAGGCTGCGACACCACCAAAATGGTCATAGTGACTGTGAGTTAAAATAATCGCACTGATTTTTTTATGACCTAATTGCGCACGTAAAAATTTAAGCGCAGCAGCCGCGGTTTCTTTAGAAGCGAGGGTATCGACGATGATCCATCCTGTTTTCCCTTCAATGACGGTAATATTGGCTAAGTCAAAACCTCTTAGTTGCCATACGCCTTCGGTGACTTTAAATAAGCCGATATTTTGATTTAATTTTGCTTGAGTAAGTAATTTTGGATTGATGCTATTGCCTGAGTAATTTTTTAAAAACTCATAATCATCATACGACCAAATCAGTTTACCTTGCTCATCCGTTAATGTGCTGTATGGACGAGCTATCAAACCGCGTTGTGCATTTCGCTCATCTTGCTTGCGCTCAAGCTGTGGTATTTTCTGTGGTTCAACTGATGTTGCATAACTGTGTTGCACCAAAATGCTTGCACTGAGTAAAAGAAGCGACAATCCTTGTTTCATGGTGAATCCTAATAAATTTTTGAACGTCATCAGCATTAAAAATCTTAAATTTTTAATTGGCTTATGTACATCATGGGGTGTGAAGTTTGTTTAAATATGAAAATAGATGCACATAAAAAAGCGATTGCATGATGAGTCCATACAATCGCAATTCAATCTATATTTAAGGCTGTACAATTCTGATAATTGGTTTGAGTGTGATACCGCTTTGACTATCTAAAGCAGCTTGATTTATATTTTCAAAGTCATAAAATTTCACTAATTTATCAAAAGGAAATAATCCTTTTTGATATAAATCAACTAATTGTGGAATAAAGGTTTTTGGCACACTACTGCCTTCAACAACACCAACAATGCTTTTACCACCAAGTAAAAGGTCATTGACATCAAACTGCGCCAATGTCCCTAGAGGAGGCGCACCAACAATTGCTAATTTTCCTAAAATACCTAGAGCATCTATGCCTTGTTTTAAAATTTCAGGACGACCTGTCGACTCTAAAGCGAAAGTAACACCACCTTCTGTTATGTCTTTAATGGCCTGTACAGAATCTACATTCTTACTGTTAATGACATGTGTTGCACCAAGTTCTTTGGCAAGTTCTAATCGACTTTCTACAATATCGACGGCAATAATTGTGGTTGCACCACAAATTTTAGCGGCTAAAAGTGCGCTTAAACCTACGGCACCTGCACCAAAGGTGACAAAGCTACTTGCTGGTGTTACTTTTAAGTTATTCATGACAGCGCCTGCACCTGTTTGGATGCCACAACCTAAAGGGCCAAGTAGTTCTAAAGGTGCATTTTTATCGACTTTAATTGTGTTATTTTCAAGGCCTAGAGCGTAGGTTGAAAATGAAGACTGCGCAAAGAAATGATCGTGAACATTTTCATGATTATGTCTGCAAATTGCATTTTCACCTTGTGGATCTGCACCGCTAAAATTACGTGCAAAAAATTCGCTACAATAAGCAGGCGCACCTGAGCTACATTGTTTACATATCCCACAGTAGCCATAACTTAAAACGACATGGTCACCAACAGCAAGGTCTTTTACATTCTCACCAATAGCAGTAATAATGCCTGCGCCTTCGTGCCCTAAAACAGCTGGTAATGGCACAGGGTAATATTGATCTCTCACGATAAGATCAGTATGGCACATTCCTGTGGCAACGACTTTAACAAGCACTTCATTGCCTTGTGGTGGTCTGATTTTTAAATCTTGTAAAACAAAATCTGCGCCTTGACCTTCTGTAACCGCAGCTTGAATATCTATTAAATCAGTCATTTTCATCTCCTTGATGTGACCTATATTGTTTTGGTGATATTAATTTCAGTATGTTAATAAAGCTAACTTAATCAAAAAGTGTGCCAATTTTAACCAATTGATTATTAAGGATTTAAATTGGAATGTGGTGTTCGATTTGTGGACGAGTGTCCAAAAAACAGACATTGAGTTTTTATTGTACAGCGTGATTCAACAAAAAACTTGTCCTTGTGATCAAGCGATTGCAGGGACAGAGAATATTCATTTCAATAAAGGTGAACGATTTATTTAAATTTCCACGTGTAATCAATATTGAAACGGGTTTCATTGGCAGATTTAAATGTTGGTTTTACACCGTGATTATTATCATAATTTGCATAACGACCACGGAAATTTAAACCTTTAAACACGCCTGTTTGTACTTGATACATCAAATCAAAGCCCAATTCTTTTTCATGCAGTTCTTTATTTTCTAGCCCTGCAATATGGTCAAGGTTAATGTCTTGACCATAAGTGTAGCGTGTCATGGCTCTTAGTCCTGGAATATAATTTTTAAAATTATAATCATAGCGAATAGTGTAGGCCTTCTCATTTTTATTGAGAAAATCCGTTGCCCAAGAGTCCATATAAGTTGCAGTTTCGCCACTACTTAAGTAAGGCATTGCGGTATCGCCAGAGTTATGAATATAGCCTGCACTCAATTTATGATTATTTTGAGAAACACCGAAAACTAAATTGCCATGATGGTTATCAATATTACCTGTAAGCTGTTTTCCTTCATCAAGGGTGCGGAAATAACGAAAATCGGTAGACAGACTCATTGCATCATTGATGGGGTAACTGTGATTAAGCCCAGTATAATATTGTTGATAAATATCATGAAAATTGGCATGAAATAAGGTAATTTCTGTCTGTGGATTCAATGCATAATTGGCGCCTATATAATAAAGGTAATCGCTTGAAATAGGTTTAAAACGTCCATTAGCAGAGATCAATTTAATATCTTCATAATTGGTCGAATCTCGCTGATTGACTTGATCTAAGTACGTCATTTCGAGTTTGAGATTTTTAATATCTTTTGAAACCAATTGAACCCCATGATAAGACTGAGGTAGGGCACGGCTAAACGAGGCAATGACCACAGGTGTTTTTGGAAATAATGTACCGTATTTTAATTCCGTCTCTGCATATTTGAATTTTGCAGTTGCGCTAATTTCAGCAAAGCTACTCTCCGGTTTTCCCGTGATAGGATCAAGCGGTAACATACTTGTGCCCCTTGAATGCTCTGCATCTCCCCACAATTTGAACCCTAAACCTGCATAAACATCAAGCCCTGTACCAATTACACCTTTGGTATAACCTGAATTCATATTGAGCATAAAACCTTGAGCCCATTCTTTAGAGGCAGGTTGAGCAACTCCTTCACCCATATAATTACGATCGATATAGACATTCTTTGTGGTCAATGTCACTGTAGATTGATCGATAAAATTTGCGTGTGCAGGATTGATGGCACACATGCTTAGTGCAAGTAAGGTGAAATTAAAATGTTTCATGTTGTCATATTCCTTGAGGAGGTAAAAAGCAACGATCCTGTTGCTCGGTTATGAAGTGCAGATGCTTAAGTATTGATTTGTTTTGGTTTTTAAGGGTTTTGACCTAAAAAAGCCATAAAGTACCCATGACTCTTCAAAAATTGAAAAATCAGAAGCGAAAAAACGAAGTTTTACTCAGGATTTATAACGACAAATTTAAAAAATCTGCCGTAGGAATCCAATTGAAGAGGCTAAAAACACAAGATTTTTAGCCAAAATTTAGCCGACCTTAAGGGGTATATTTCACATTAAGATTGTTAATTTTTCCGTTATAGGCAAATGGTGCTTGGTCATAGTAAGCCGAGGAAACAGGTGACCCGACATCTGAACCAATATCAAAAGTTTCATTCACCGTAAAGCCGAAAGAGACCAATTTCGGAATAGTGCCTTGTGCAATAGCTTTACCATTAACCAAAATTTGTAAATCACCTGAAGATAAATGCTTGATCCCATCTACCGATGGTTTTTTATTGAGTTTAACTTCAATCTTTAAATCGCCTATCGGAAGTTTTTCCGCACTTTTGAGTTTGGTACGCTCAATTTCGAAGGCGTTATATTCATAATGTAAATAACCATCTTGAATAAATAAGCTCACACCGCCACCGAAGCCACCCATTGCAAACAATACGCCATTGGCATTGTCAGGGTTTTTAACATCAATCGTTAGGTTATTATTTCTGCTTGCCAAACGTGGTGCAGTAAATTCAGGGATACGTGTAATAACCGATTTATAATTATATTCGGTGGCAGGATTGACCAACATTTTGTCAGGATGAATCATGGTATACAGTGCACCACCAATCGGTAGATTTTTATTGGCACGAGATTCTTCCATAAAGTTATTTTTTAACTCTTCTAATTTTTGAGGATATTTTCTTGCTAAATCATTGGCTTGGGTGAAATCTTCTTTAAGATTATATAATTCCCAAACGTCTTTGTTAGGTGTCCAAGTTGCCATGCCTGGATTAGTTGCACTCCAAGGCACACGAGGTCCAAAGGTTCCTGCCATCCAACCATCTTTATAAATGGCACGACTGCCCATAATGTCAAAGAATTGGGTGTGTTTTTGCCCTTCAGCTTTGGCATTGTTAAAGGTATATGCCATGCTGACACCATCTAAGGTATCTTGCGTAAAACCATTGACCACTTTGGGTGGGGTAATGTTTAGAATCTCATAAATGGTCGGAGCAATATCGTTGACATGATGGAATTGGCTACGCATTTTTGCATCAGCTTCAATTTTTTGTGGCCAAGAAACTGCTAAAGGCTGACGTGTACCACCTAAAGTCGATGCCACCAATTTAGTGCCTTTAAATGGCGTTGAACCTGCCCAAGCCCAACTTGCATGATACATGCTACTGGTTTTAGCTGTACCTAGCGCATCAAGTCCGCCCAATTCTTCATTTAAAACACGGATATGATCATCAATTTTACTTGGAATACGGTTCAATACGAGCATTTCACTGATAGTACCTTGGAGACCTTCGGCACTTGAGCCGTTATCGCCCCAGATATAGTAGACTAAAGTATTGTTTCCAATCCCTACCTCATCAAGACCATCGAGCATACGTCCAACGTTATAATCAGTATGTTCAACAAAACCTGCGAAGACTTCCATTAAACGTGTTTGAAATGCGCGTTCATTCTGCGGGATACTTTCCCATGCAGGCAACGAGTCAGGGCGTGGCGTGAGTTGTGCATTTTTAGGAATAAACCCTAATTTTTTTTGTCTTGCAAAGGCTATTTTTCGATATTCATCCCATCCTGCATCAAACTGACCTTTGTATTTATTTGCCCACTTTTGATCGACTTGGTGTGGCCCATGTACGGCACCAGGTGCCCAATACATGAGTAATGGTTTATTAGGATTTAAGGTTTTTTGGGTTTTCATCCAACCAATCATATTGTCGGTTAAATCATCGGTTAAGTGATAAGCACCCTGTGAAGTTTTGGCAGGTTTATCAACATATTGGGTATTTAAAATTAAAGATGGGTCATATTGAGAAGCTTCTCCGCCAAAAAATCCATAAAAATGTTCAAAACCATAATGTGTTGGCCAATAATCAAATGGTCCTGCTTGGGTCGTGTGTGCCGTTGGTGTATTATGCCATTTACCAAAAGCTGCAGTGCTATATCCATAATTTTTAAGGACTTCCGCGAGTGTTGCAGAGGTTTTTGGAATGACACCACTAAAACCATCCCAATCATTGGCAAGTTCAGTGATTTGTCCATTGCCGACACGTGTGTGGTTACGACCTGTAAGCAAAGCCGCACGAGTAGGTGAGCACATTGCCGTGGAGTGGAATTGATTATATGAAATCCCTTGTTTAGCAACACGGCTCAGGTTGGGGGTATGGATTAAACCACCATAGGTATCGGGAATACCCGGACCGACATCATCCAAGAGAATAATTAATATATTTGGTGCATCGGCAGGGAGTTTTTGTTGTTCGATTCTACGAATATGAGTAGATTCTTCCATCGTATCTTTTGCGATACTTGCTGAAGGTGCCAAAGGAAAAGGCAAGATATCCTGTGCAATGGTGATGACAGGCACGCCCAAAAAAAGGCTCGTTAAAGGAAGAATAAAAAGACAGGTCGGTTTAATCTTAAATTTACTTAAAATTTTCATCAATGTAGTTCCCTTACATCAAATATAAAAAAGTTATTCGGCTATGTATGGGGCACACAGCGCTCCGTTCTAATCACTTTATTAGCATGAAGCATGCCAATAGATTAAATGTTATTAAATCAATAATTTGAGTCTATATGTTCGGTTCTTATGTCTAGATATTTAACGAATTATTTTCGAGGTGTCCAAATTTAAAACACAGGATTGAAAATAATTTGACATTATATAAACGTAACTCATTTGAGAATTTATATTCTCAAAAAAAAAATTTAATTTGATATGAATAAAATTTTGAATTAATTCAGTTAGTTTTTTTGGGGTATGTGCTTAATATTAAATATATGAATTGATTATCAATGCTTTGTTTTTAATTTTATATATAGATTTTAAATGTATTTAATTATGCTTTAAATGACTATTATCAAGTATTCCTATTTATTTTATAATCTATAGATAATATTAAGTCATCATTTGAAATAAATAAATTTGTCTTATGCAATGATATTGAATGCAAATGATTATTTGTTGTATTTATCGATCATTATATTATGTTCTTAAAGGGATTTTTATGAATAAATTGATTGAGTTGCTATCATGGGAAAGCATAAAGTATGATTTTTTTGAATCAGGTATTCGACCTGAACTTGAACTAGATCAGTTGCCCATTCTAGATTCATGGCAAAAAGCTAAAAATGCAGGTTTGACTCCATATAATTCTATCATTAATAAACAAAATTTTGAGATTCAATCATTAAGTTATGATGATCAACAACTTGCTCGATTAACACAGCCTTATCTCGAAAATATTTTTAACTTATATAAACAACAAAGTATCAGTGTTTTTCTGATTAATAATATGGGTTTAATTGTAAAAGAGTTACATGATGACTCTACTGATGGTTTATATGAATTTCTGAAAGTAGGTCGAGTGGTCTCAGAGGAAAACTTTGGTACGATTGCACCGATTTGCAGTATAGATTCACGTTTACCAATTGCTTTAAATGGGCATCAGCATTATTTAAAAGAATTTTCTTCATTTTCATGTGCTTCTGTGCCTATTTTTAATGGGCGAGGCGATATTCTTGGTGCTTTAGATATTACCTCTAAAATTTCAATTGCAACAGGGAATTGGCTGAATCATTTATTATATCAGTCTTATAAATTTGAAAATGAATTTATTCGTACTACACAAGAAGCAACGTATTTTTTATATTTTCAAAATACTCCCGATTTAATCGGTGGTGCTTATTCAGGTTTAATTGCATTTAATCAGAATGGTCATATTACGCATATGAATCAGGTGGCAAGTCAGTTGATTGGCTGTCAGGTGAAAGATGCTTTAGGCACTGAAATTAATCAAATTTTTGTCAATATAGAATCAATTATGCATCACAGCAATGATATCCATTTATTGAAGAAAAATGATCATGCATTTTGTTATGCCAAAGTGATTCATCCACAAAAAAATACGAGTCAAATGGCGGATGTTAAATTACAGAAATGTATCCGCGCCATTCAAGCGGATATTCCTATTTTAATTACGGGAGAAACAGGGACAGGGAAAGAGTTTTTAGCGCAACAAATTCACGATCAATTTAAAAAACAGCCTTTTATTTCAATTAACTGCGGTGCAATTCCTGATAATTTACTTGAATCTGAATTATTCGGTTATGAAGGTGGTGCTTTTACTGGTGCAAAAGCTAAAGGGCAGATTGGCTTGGTAGAAATGGCAAATGGCGGTTTCTTATTTTTAGATGAATTGGGTGATTTACCTATTCACTTACAAGTCAAAGTTTTACGTGTGTTGCAAGACAATACGTTTTATCGAGTTGGTGGTCGAACTGCATTAAAATCTAATTTTAAACTTATTTGTGCAACCAATCGAAACTTGAAAGATTTAGTCGATCAAGGATTATTTCGTAGTGATTTATATTATCGTATTCGGGGTTATGAAATTGAGTTGAGTCCGTTGAGAGATCGGAATGATAAGCTCACGATTGCAAATACTATTTTGGAAAATTTAGGTGATTATCGCTATTCAGACAAAGTTAAAGCGCAGATTTTAAATTATGCATGGCCGGGGAATATTCGTGAATTAATGAATGTGCTGAAAGTATCCGCGGTTTTTTCAGAGGATTCAATGATCACCGAATTACTGTTACAGGATAAAGGGCAAGTGACAACACCTTTACAGATTCAGTCAACATCAGACCTAGATGGATTAACACGAGAAACCATTAAACGTGTTTATCAAGAAGAAAATATGAATGTGACGAAGGTTGCCAAGCGACTTAATATTTCAAGATCAACGGTTTATAAATATCTAAATTGATGCTGATAGCGCAGTGACTACATACTTATTCACTGCATTTACTTCATTTTTTGTTGCGGATGAAAAAGCAAAAATAGAGTGTCTAGGATTTGGACAGATTGCTTTTAGGATGTGTGAAAAATATAGACAATAAAATATAAAATTTCATATGTTTATGATTTTTATAAAAATAAAATTTGGCATGCTATATGCATATATTCAATATATCTAACACAATATATTGGTTTTTACCTATATTGGAAGGGATTTCGACGTAAATCGTGATTGTGTTTTGATCACATTTCAATGAGTTAAGGATAGAAAAATGAGTATATTAGCAACTGAAATTTGGGAAAATCGTTTTTTTAATGGTCAATGGACAGTCGCAAAAAAAAACTATGCGGTGACTGAAGTGGCAACAGGCGATCCATTGGGTGTCATGGGCTATGCTCAACCAAGTGATGTTCAGCACTCTGCACAACAAGCGAAAATCGCTCAAGAAAAATGGTGGGCATTGTCATACCAAGAACGTGCACAAATTTTTGAAAATGCAATTCAAGTGGCGATTGATCATAAAGCTGACATCATCGAATGGCTGATCAAAGAAAGTGGTTCGATTGTCATGAAAGCAAATTTTGAAACCGATTTAGCCATTCAATCGCTGAAAAATGCGATGATCTTACCATCGAGTGTTCAAGGTTCAGTACTTCCAACGCAAAATGGAAAATTAAGTTTGGCAAAGCGTCTGCCACTAGGTGTAGTTGGTGTGATTTCACCTTTTAATTTTCCATTGTATTTAGCGATTCGTGCGGTTGCTCCTGCCTTGGCATTGGGTAATGCCGTGGTGTTAAAGCCAGATGAGCGTACAGCAGTGAGTAGCGGTTTTGTCATCGCACGCATTTTTGAACTTGCAGGTTTGCCAAAAGGTTTACTGCATGTTTTACCGGGTGGTGCTGAGGTTGGCGAAGCTTTGGTCAATGATTCGAATATTGCGAGCATTCAGTTTACAGGTTCAACTGAAGTAGGTCGTATTATTGGTGCAGGTGCAGGGCGTACACTGAAAAAAGTATCTTTAGAATTAGGCGGTAAAAACTCACTGTTAATTTTAGATGATGCTGATATTGAACTTGCGGCACAAAATATTGCTTGGGGTGTGTTTTTGCATTCAGGTCAGATTTGTATGACTTCAGGTAAAATATTAATTCATCAATCGATTTTTGAAGCAGTAAAACAACGAGTAGTTGAAAAAGTCCAAAAATTGAAAATGGGCAATCCAATGGATCCAAGCGTGAATATTGGTCCATTAATCAATCAAAGACAGTGCCAACGTGTCGAAGGTCTAGTTCAAAGTGCGATTACTGCAGGTGCAAAACTAGAAGTGGGTGGCAAAGCAAACGGTGTATTCTTTGAGCCAACAGTGTTGTCTCAGGTTACGCAAGATAATCCTATTTTCGAACAAGAAATTTTTGGCCCTGTCGCTGTACTTATTCCATTTGCAACAGATGAAGAAGCGATCGTCTTGGCTAATATGGGCGATTATGGTTTGTCTGCTGGCATTATTACCTCAAATGTCAGTCATGGCATGCAAGTGGCACAATCTTTAAAAGTCGGTCTATTACACATTAATGATCAAACAGTCAATGATGAAACACTGAATCCATTTGGTGGTTTTGGTGCATCAGGTAATGGTACGCGCATTGGTGGCCCTGCAAATGTGGATGAATTTACCCAATGGCAATGGATGACGATTCAGGCACAAGCGCCGAATTACCCATTTTAATCATTACTCATTTTTAACGTAATGAATTGATATCATTTAATGGAATAAACAGGAGTTTCACATGGAGAGTCATTCACAAGTGATCACAATGGATAGCAATCGTATGCCTTGGCAGGAATTACCTATTCCTGAACTTGATGCAAGTATTTTTATGAAACCGTTGTTTTTAGACAATATGACGGGGATGTCAATTTCTAAAGCCTGTTATAAAGCGGGTTTTATGAATAAATCTCATACGCATCATTGTGCGCATGGCATGTATGTTTTAGATGGCATTTTAGTGACTTCGGTTGGTGAATTTGCTCCAGGAAGCTTTGTATGGTTTCCTGAAGGTGAAACCATGTTTCATGGTGCTCAAGAAGATAATGATGTGACTTTTTTATTCATTACCGATAAGAACTTTGATATTCAGTATAACGATCTTGAATAATAAGCATTGTTTGAAATAAGCCAAAAGATGCATTTTTTGGCTGAGATTCAGTTGCGCTATCGAATATAGCGTAGCTGAATTTTATGAAGTTGCTGAAATATTTTGACTTAGCGTATTGAGTAAATGCCATGAAAAATAAATCCCTCTTAACTTATGTGCTCAGCCTAGTCGCCGTTGTGTTACTTTCGGGTTGTAATGCCAAAACGGATTTAAATGCAACTGAGCAAAGCAAAACTGCTTTGGGAACTTTAGAGAAATGTCAGGCTTATAGCGGCTTACCGCAACAATGGTTGCAAAATAAACATGCAGGTATGGTACGAATCTCAGGTGGAACTTTTCAAATTGGGAGTAATGATCATTATCCTGAAGAACGTTCATTACTGAAAAGTGAAAGAAAAGTGGATGATTTTTGGATCGATGCCACCGAAGTCACCAATGCACAATTTCGAAGTTTTGTTCAAGCTACAGCTTATGTGACGGAAGCTGAAAAACAAGGTGAAGCTGCTGTATTTACACCACCTACGCAAACAGTGGGAGAATTAACATGGTGGCAATTGCAAGCCAATGCCAATTGGAAACAACCAACAGGGCCGAATTCTAAACCCATCGCTGAGCATGAACCTGTTCGCATGATTACGCTAAAAGATGCTATGGCGTATGCAAAATGGTTAGGTCGTGATTTACCCACGGAAGAGCAGTGGGAATATGCCGCCAAAGCCTTTAGTCATCAACGTGATGTAAGTGCTTCTTTAGATAAAGATCATGTAAATGCCAATGTATGGCAAGGTGAATTTCCATATCATAACGATCAAACTGATACTTTTGCAGGTGTGGCACCTGTAGGATGCTTTGCTGCCAATGGATTTGGACTTTATGACATGATTGGAAATGTGTGGGAATACACCCAAACGCCATTCGTAGGTAGCCATGACGACCATATGGGGATAGAGCAACAATTGCATGCACATAAACCGCAGGCATTTAATAATTATACCATTAAAGGTGGTTCATACTTGTGTGCAGACAATTATTGTGCACGATATAGAGCTGCGGCACGACATCCGCAAGAAAGCGATTTGGCGATTAGCCATGTTGGTTTTAGGACGGTAAAGTCGAGTGAGTGATACGGAGGATCGTATTGAGTGAAATGCAGTATGTTATAGATGATAAAATTATTGTGAATTCAACTAGTATGATTTTGCGTGCGTATAGCGATCATAAATTTACTCAATTTTAAGTGATGTTCTAAGATTTTCAATAGATGCATTATTGAAGGTTTTATCAGCTACAATATGAAATTCAAAAATGCATGCTGATAGAATCAATTCGCTTAGGACAGGTTTTTGCTATGTTTATAACAACTCAAGTACCGCAAGATGAACAAATTTTAAAACTTGTGCCGATTATGGCAAAGGCGAGTCAGATTCTACTTGAGGAATATCAAAACTATTGTGATGGTCAGGCATTTAATATTGAGCGCAAAAATGATGAATCGCCTGTCACACAAGCAGATTTGAGAGTTAATACGTATTTGATAGAGCAATTGGCAAAAATTACACCCGAATTGCCTGTGTTGTCCGAAGAAAGTGACAATACTGAACGACATACGTGGGAAATGTGTTGGATGCTTGACCCTTTAGATGGAACTAAAGAATTTATTCATAAACGAGATGAATTTACTATTAATTTGAGCTTGATCCAAAATCATCAAACCATTTTTTCAGTGATTGCTGTACCGACTGAGCAAGTGATGTATTTGGGTTATTTAACCGAGCTTCCTTATAAATATTCATTTGTGACGGAGCGTTGGGAGCGTTACAACAAGTTTAAAGAAACTCAGCAAGATGCCATTCAAGTGGGTTTAAGCCACAGTAGTAAAAATTCGAAATATCAGCAATATATTGATTATCTTGAACAAGAAAATCCAGTTATGCGCCGTGAGGCAGGCAGTGCTTATAAGTTTTGTATGATGCTTGAGGGTGAAATTGATATTTATCCACGGTTTCATCCAACATCAGAGTGGGATACAAGTGCAGGACAGGGCTTACTTGAAAGTATTGGTGGTGGATTGGTGAGTCTAGATGCTCAACCTTTTATCTATAATCAACGAGATACCTTATTAAATGCAGGTTTTATTGCTTATCGGAATGAGGATAATAAACAACTCGCTTTAGATGCATTGCAGAATGTTTCTGTGTGACATTTACAGCAATATTGAATTATGAAAATGTGGCATGCTTTACACGTTTTAGTGTCGGTCAATAACTGTTATAGTGAATGACCCTTTATGCCATTCGAGAAATTATGTCGCTTAATTTACTGCCTGAAAGTATGCTCAGAGCAATGGATTTACTGCCGACAGCTCAAGTGCCTGTCACCTTATTTACACGACATTCATTGCGTGAAATTGTGGATGGTCGAGGTTTGTCAGGATATGACTTACAACTGACCTCTCAGGGGCGAGAACTTGCATATGCATGGGGAGAATGCCTGATTGAAAATACAGATCGTGTGATTCAGCACTGTATTTCAAGTCCAATCCAGCGTTGTGTCGATACTGCTGCATTGATGATTGAGGGTGCAGATGCAGTTTCTGCTAAAAATAATACTCATCATATTGAAATTATTGAACAAGGCTTATTGGTTGAGCCAGGTAGTTTTGTGCTTGATATTAAGCAAGCAGCACCTTATTTTCGTGAACAAGGTGCATTAGGTTTTATCAATAGCTTTGTTAATAATGCTTTGCCTGGAATGAAACATTCTATTCGGGGTGTTCTGGATGTACTTGAATTAATTTATGAAACTCACCCAACCAATAACAATGGTTTAAGTTTGGCTGTAAGCCACGACACTATTTTGGCCGCAATTATTGCAGTGATATCAAGACGTACCCACATTGATCAATCGGAATGGCCTGAGATGATGGAAGGTTTATTTGTATGGTTTGAGGGGGATGATTTTGCAGACAGTCAACTGAAATGGGTTTGGCGAGGCCAGTTGGGGTCATTGTCTATTCGGGAGTTTCAGCGCTTAGAGTGGTAAAGTGCTAGAGAAAATAAAATTTAAAAATGGTGGTTTTCGTGTACTGGTCTATAAAAAGTAGGTTATAGAAAGTCTTAACCTACTTTTTGATGATTTAAACATGTTAATCGTATTATATTTCAGCATCGCCTGTGCTTAAATCAAGCCAATATTTTGCTTGTCTGATATCTTTTTTAGTGCCTATTCCTTGCTCATACATTTCGGCTAAACGACGTTGTGCATCTTCGTGTCCTGCTTCGGCTGCGAGTTTGTAATATTTAAAAGCCTGTTTATTATCTGTTTTAATTTTATCACTATTATCGTAAATTTCAGCGGCATTAAAATAGCCTTCATCTGAACCTATTTCACCAGCTTTTTTATACATCTCTAAAGCAGTTTGAATATCATTGCTTTGTTTATAAATAAGACCAAGATTTTCGTAAGCAATTTCATTACCTAATTTAGCAGCTTGCTTGTAGTAAGCAATAGCTTTGGTCATATCTGTTTGAATGTTATCTTGACCATCATGGTAAATAACTCCAAGGCTATTGAGTGCATAGGCATGGTTTTGGTTTGATGCGAGTGTTAAATATTCGACAGCTTTTTTAGCGTTTGGTTGTATTTCTTCCAAGCCATCTTGATAAATTCGTCCAAGTTGATATTGGGCTTCCGCATGATTTTGTTTTAAGGCTTGTTCATACCAATAAAGAGCTTTTTTAGCATTAATTTCAACACCCTCTGTACAGCCAAGATGATAGGCATTGGCAAGTTCGAGTTGTGCATCAAGATAACCCTCTTTGGCAGCTGTAGTAATGAAAGAAAGCCCTTTATTCACATCTTGTTTGATGCCTTGTCCATCTAAATACATTTTGCCAACATTATATTTGGCTTTGGAAAAACCCAAGTTCGCGGCTTTTAAAAACCATTTCATGGCTTCTGGATTATTTTCTTCAACGCCGAAACTATTATTATATAAATAACCAATGCTATTCATACCTGATGGGTTATTTGCAGCGGCAGCTTTTTTTGCCCATTGCATTGCGAGTGCATAATCAAAATAATCAGCTTCTTCATCCATATATTGGCGTGCGAGTTCAGCTTGTGCAGGAACATGACCTGCTTCAGCAGCAGATTTAAGCAGTTCAAAGGCTTGTGCATACTTCTCTTGTTTGAGTAAGACTTCAGCTTGTTGAAATTGTGTAGTTGATACGTCTGATGTGGCAAAGCTAAGACTTGATGTGGTGAATAGTAAAGCACAAAGTAAGTTTTTTGCTATAAAGAGAGGAGTATTTGCTTGTATTTTTATCATATCGTAGATTATTAATGTAATGAATTATAGAAATAATATGTCAAATTTGAATGTAAAACCATAAAAAATATAAAGTGGTTATCAAAAAATAATAGCCAAAAGAAACAAATCCGCTTTGAATGAATTTAAATAATAAAATGGTGGAAAAACAATTTTAAAATTGAAATGATTTAGTTATTTTTTAAATTTAGTATTACGTTTTTAATCGCTAATTTTTTACGTTTGAATCTGTTTTATTTTCAACGATTAATGACCAAGATTGTTTTTACAGACACAAAAAAAGCCCTTGCGGGCTTTTTTCACATGCATAAATTAGTTAGCTAACGCTTTAACTTGTGCATTTAAACGGCTCTTATGACGAGCAGCTTTGTTCTTATGGATGATGCCTTTATCAGCCATACGATCGATTACTGGAACAGTCGCTTTGTAAGCTTCTGTTGCAGCTGCATGTTCGCCAGTAGCGATTGCAGACAAAGTACGTTTGATGTAAGTACGAACCATAGAACGTAAGCTTGCGTTGTGTTTACGTGCTTTAACGTTTTGACGAGCACGTTTTTTTGCTTGAGCAGAGTTTGCCACTCGTGCACTCCTTGAATTAGATTGGTCTGGGCGGGCTGAAATAACAACTGAAAACCAACATCAGAAGATTTTCACCAGCCCGTAAACGAGTGCCACATTGTGATTAAATGGAGCGCTAAAGTCAAGTCCTGACAGAGTTTGGCTACATTTTTGATGCAGATTTTTCCGAATTAAATCGATAGATTAGGCAGATTGAAAGGGGAATGCTTAAAAAATGACAAATTCGATTAAAAGTGTAATTGTAATAGGTGCAACGGGTCTAGTCGGGAAAAGCTTAATAAAACAGCTGAATCAGCACCCTTTTTGTGAGCAGATTACGGCGGTAGTACGTAAAGAAGATCAAGCGCTGAAAAAATACGCAAAGGTAAGACAGTTTATTATTCATGACTCTTTTTTATTAAGTGAAGATGACGTGAAGGGCTATAGCCAAGCTTTTAGTTGTTTGGGCACGACATTGAAAAAAGCAGGCTCAAAAGAAAATTTTTATCATATTGATTTTGAGATGAATGCACATTTTGCAGATCTTATTGCTAAAACAGATGCACATTATCTTTTGGTGAGTGCAATGGGTGCCAATCCATCATCACGAATATTTTACAATCAAGTCAAAGGCCGCTTGGAACAATATATACAACAACTTGGTTTGCAGCGCGTGTCGATTATCCGTCCATCGCTTTTATTGGGAGAGCGTGAAGAGTCACGAATCCTTGAAGATGCGACACAAAAGTTGTATCGAAAATTCTCAAAATTTGTACCCGATACCTTCAAATATAAGCCTGTGACCGCAGAGCAAGTGGCTCATACTATGGTCGATGCAGCGCAAAGTCAGAATATTCCATTTGAAATTTATGATAATTTACGCATACAGCAACATAAATCAACGATATAAGGAAAACAAACATGCCCGTTCCATTTGTGACTTGTGATTTACTTGATGATAATCCTGAAAAAGATATTCAAACACTTATTCCGTCAATGGATGGACGCTTTTTCCAAAGTTATGGCGCACGTAAAACCTTTGGTGGTCAAATTGTTACAGTAAAATGCTTTGAAGATAATTCACGTGTAAAAGAGTTGTTAGCGACTGACGGTACAGGAAAAGTACTTGTGGTTGATGGTGGGGCTTCTATGCGATGTGCGCTGATGGGCGATATGATTGCAGAATCAGCAGTGAAGAATCATTGGAATGGTGTGGTTATTTATGGTTGTGTCCGTGATATTGATGCACTTGCAGAACTTGATTTAGGGGTGCATGCATTGGCAGCAATTCCACGAAAAAGTAATCGTAAAGGCATAGGCGAAGTGGATGTGCCATTGTATTTTGGTAGTGTAAGCTTCAATTCAGGTGAATATATCTATGCAGATAATAACGGAATTGTGGTTTCAAAAGAAAAATTGGTCGATTGATCATTTATAAGATAGATAAAAACCGGGTAAGAAAAACCCAAGGATAGCAAAATGGTGCATCATCAAATTAAAGTAGTACAGGCTTTAGCATCTACAATTACTGCAGGTGGTCGAGGGGCAAATGGCACAGCATTTCCTATTCAACCTGAAAAAGCTTTAAAGTTGTATGAGTTTGAGGGGTCACCATTTTGTCGCCGTGTACGTGAAGTTTTAACTTTATTGAACTTGGATTATGAAGTGTATCCATGTCCAAAGGGTGGCACCAAATACCGTAAAATCGTTAAAGAACAAGGTGGTAAATTACGTTTTCCATATTTTGTCGATGAAAATACTGAAACGGCAATGTATGAGTCGGTTGATATTGTAGATTATTTATTTAAACATTACGGTAAAAGTGGTACGACACCGAAAAAATATGCACATTATCCAAAATATCCTGTAGTGGCTTTTGCAGGAACATTGATTAATGGTGCGCGTGGTGTATGGATTGATAAAAAAATTATTAATCGGGAAGCGCCAAAAGAACTTTTGGAATTGTGGGGATTTGAGGCAAGTCCTTATACTCGTGTGGTACGTGGTGTGTTAACTGAGCTTGAGTTACCATTTGTTTTTCATAATGTTCCAAAAGAACGTTGGCAGGATCAAGGACCATCAGTTCTACGTTTAAAACCGGGTAAATATATTCCGCTTGCAGGTGGTAAGCGTGAAAAAGTTGTACCTGTGATGGGGCGTCAAAAGAATGATATTCAAGTGCCGTATTTGGTTGATGTAAACACAGGAGCTCAATTGTTTGAGTCAGAAGCGATTGTGAAATATTTACAACAGCAATATGGCGTTTAATTTTCAGTTTAAAAAGCATCCGTAAAGGGTGCTTTTTTATTACTTATTAGAATAGCCTAAGCATTCTAAGTTTTATCATTTATCAAATCAGATTAAACTTCATTTATTGTTAATGTCTGAGATTGAAAGATGCTGAATAAGCTGACAGATTTATTTAAGAGTAAAGAAACCAAAGCAGAAGAAGTGTTTTTGCAAGGAAATAACATTGTATTTAATGCTGAACAGGGTTTTATTGTTGATGGCGTTATCTTAAATATTGAACTGAAAGAACGTCTAGAATACTTTTCGAATCGTAAACTAAAAAATTTTGATGATTTAAATGCTTTATTTTACAAAGCCATTTTAATCAATGAAAAAATTGATTTGGAAATTGCATCAGGGAGATACATAGCACGATTAGGTAATACAGAGGAAAATTTAAAACAATTTAAGAAAATTATTCAGAAACTTAATGACTATTATAAAGAATTTAAAAGAGATAAATAGGAGGGAAAATGGGGATTTCGGCGGGTGGTCTAATTATTCCGTTTAAAGGAACTCTGCAAGAAGCAGTTGCATTGGTCGAAAAGTTGAATAATACAAAGCTTTATAAGAGCTCTGAAATATATTTGGATACACGACTTATTGAAAATTATAGTTTGGCATTTATATCAGATCATTTAATTATCTATCATGCAGATTATTCACTTTCAATGTTTGAAGAAGAGCAATGGAGCAAGAAGTTAAGTGAACTAGGCCTTTTAGATCAGCTGATTGTATTCGGTATGTTTGATAGTGGTGGTTACTATGTTTATGGTATTTTTGAAAATGCTCAGCTTATTCGTTCAATTTCACAAAATGAAGATGAAGGAATTAAGCAAACTGGAATATTATCCGCTTTTGAAGCGAAATGGTTAAATGCTACTGTTTTTTATGAGCTTGAATATGAAGACCATGATGGAGAATGGCAGACTAAAAATATTGAAGGGGCAGATTTTGATGCAGATTCGATAGAAGAGTGGGAAGAAGGAAACATTTGTAAAGTTTACTATATAGATGATCATGAAAATGCTGTACCTCAGCATGATATGGTTTATTTTCTGTTTTCCGAACTAAGTGAACAGATTCTGGGGTGCAATATTTTGAATGTTGAAAATATAAAGTATGTAAATATGAGTACGATAAAGCCTTTATAAAAATGAAAACAACTTCTTAGGATATCGCTAAAGTTGTAGCTGAAATAGAAGATTATTATGTTGTGCTTGCTTTTACATCGGATGATTCAGTAGAACCCAAATGATTTGATTTTGATGCAGAAGTAATTTGCTTGAATTTGCATTGATCTGAAAGGAATCTAATAGATTATAAAAATGATTGAAGTTTATGCTTAAAGCCTGATATTGAAAAATATTGAGTTTATTTTCTTAATTACGCTGCGTGGCAACATTAATTTACGAACGATCGAAGAAATTTTAAAACTTGTATCTCAAATCAATCAACAAGATAAAACAAAATCACTCAACTGTATAAAATCATCATGCTAAACTATCGTCCATGTCTTTTAGACCTTATGCGATTATGTTTAAACAAGCAATCTCTGACCTCAATCTAAAACAACTTAAAGCTGGCGAAAAGCGTTGGATCGGCTCAATGCTAGGTTCATCAGCCGCCTTATTATTTAAAGAAATATCAGAGCAATCCGAACAATTATTGGTACTCATTGGGAAGAATAATCAGCATTTAGGGCAGTTGGAAAGCGAGTTAGAGTTTTATGGCATAAAACCTACGGTTTTTCCAGATTGGGAAATTTTACCTTACGATCGATTATCACCGCATCAAGATATCGTCTCTGAACGCTTATCTATTTTGGCAAACATGCCAAAGAAAGGGATTTTACTGGTTTCCGCGACAACTTTAGCTCAGCGTGTGGCACCAACCTCGTGGGTGCTGGGTGAGCATTTTGATATTAAAGTTGGACAGAAGTTTGACTTAGAACAACAAAAAATGCGCTTGATCCAAGCGGGATATCATTTGGTCGATACCGTCTATGACCATGGTGAATTTGCTGTACGTGGCAGTATTATGGATATTTATGCTTCGGGGCAGAGTGCGCCGATTCGTATCGATTTATTTGATGACGAAATTGATAGCTTAAAATTCTTTGATCCAGAAACACAGCGCACAACCGATAAACTTGAAAATTTTATTGTGCTTCCTGCAAAAGAATTCCCATTGAAAAAAGCACGATCAGTGTTTCGTGATCGTTATGCTGAAAGTTTTCCAACAGCAAATCCGAAAAAAAACCCGATTTATCAAGATGTCATGGAAGGCATTGCATCTCCTGGTCTCGATTTTTATTTCCCGCTATTCTTTAGTCCTGAAGCAATGAAAGCGCAAAGTAGCCTGACATCGTACTTACCAAGTAATGCTATTGTCATTACAGACCAATATATTGATGAAGGTCTAGTGAGTTTTTGGAAAGATGTCATGCGACGTTATGAAGATCGTCGTCATAATATTGATCAGCCGTTATTGCCACCTGAGCAAATTTTTATTCAACCCAATCAGTTGTATGAATATTTCAATCAATTTCCAAGAATTATTGCATCGAATGAGCCAATAGAAGTCAAAGCAGGCGCTTTCAATTTACATGTGGAAGAACCTGCTAAGCTTCCTGTCGATCCTAAAAGTGAGCAACCCTTTAAGGTTGTGAAAAAATATGTCGATGATGCCAATCATCCTGTTTTGCTCGTTGCAGAAAGTGCAGGTCGCCGTGAAACCTTAAAAGATGCATTACGTGCGAGTTTGGGTGAAATTCCTGTGGTTGAAAATTTTGCTGCTTTTCAGCAATCAAACTTTTCAGTTGCCATTACCCATGCGCCACTTGATCGTGGTTTAGTGATTACCGATGATTTATCTGTTATCTCAGAAAATCAGTTATATGAACATCGTGTGGTACAGCGTCGCCGTAAACGCCAACAAGAAGTGTCTGAAGAATTCTTAGTTAGAAGTCTAACTGAATTAAGTTTAGGTGCGCCTGTAGTGCATATAGATCATGGTGTGGGACGTTATGCTGGTTTGGTGACGCTGAATATTGATGATCAAGATTATGAGTTTTTACAGCTGAACTATGCAGATGATGCCAAAGTTTATGTCCCTGTAACCAATTTACATTTGATTAGTCGTTTTAGTGGTGGTGATCCTGATTTAGCACCACTGCATAAATTGGGCACAGATGCTTGGAATAAGGCAAAACGTAAAGCACTTGAACAAATTCATGATGTTGCGGCTGAGTTATTACATATACAGGCGCGCCGTCAGTCGAAACCAGGTATTAGTTTTGAACTTGATCAAAGCAGTTATATGCAATTTTCAAGTGGATTTGCTTATGAAGAAACCTTAGATCAGGCAAATGCGATTGAAGCAACTTTGCATGATATGCAATTGGCGAAACCAATGGATCGTTTGGTCTGTGGTGATGTGGGCTTTGGTAAAACAGAAGTTGCGATGCGTGCAGCTTTTGTTGCTGTACAGAACAATAGACAAGTGGCTGTGCTTGTCCCGACAACATTGCTTGCACAGCAACATTATGAATCCTTTAAAGATCGTTTTGCTGATTGGCCCATTCGTATAGAGGTTTTATCACGTTTTGGAACAAGTAAAAACCATACCAAAACCATTGCTGATTTAGCAGATGGTAAAGTCGATATTGTGATTGGTACGCATAAAATTTTGCAGGAAAATATTCAGTTTAAAAATTTAGGTTTAATGATTGTTGATGAAGAGCATCGCTTTGGTGTGCGTGATAAAGAGCGTATTAAAGCCATGCGTGCCGATGTTGATATGCTCACTCTCACTGCGACGCCTATTCCAAGAACGCTGAATATGGCATTTAGTGGCATGCGTGATTTATCCATTATTGCGACACCACCTGCTCGTCGTTTGGCAGTAAAAACCTTCATTAATGAACAAACTGACGACACCATGAAAGAAGCAATTTTGCGTGAAATATTGCGTGGTGGGCAGGTTTATATTTTACATAATGAAGTCGATACGATTGAGCGAGCAGCGGAAAATGTTAGAAATTTAGTGCCAGAAGCACGTGTAGCCGTAGCACATGGGCAAATGCGTGAACGTGAACTCGAACAAGTCATGCAGCAGTTCTATCATAAAGAATATAACGTCTTGGTGTGTTCAACGATTATTGAAACAGGGATTGATGTTCCAAATGCCAATACCATCATTATTGAACGTGCTGATAAATTGGGCTTGGCTCAACTGCATCAGCTTCGTGGACGTGTAGGACGTTCACATCATCAAGCTTATGCATATTTAATGGTGCCATCAATCAAAGGCTTAAAGGGTGATGCAGAAAAACGTTTAGATGCGATTTCTCGTGCCTCAACTTTGGGTGCAGGTTTTATGCTTGCGACTGAAGATTTAGAAATTCGTGGTGCGGGTGAGCTTTTGGGCGAGCAACAAAGTGGTTCAATGAATGCCATTGGCTATAGTTTGTATATGGAAATGCTTGAGAAAGCGACTAAAGCCATTCAACAAGGTAAAACACCAAACTTTGATGCACCATTATCATTGACTGCTGAAATTACTCTGCATATGCCTGCACTAATTCCCGATGAATATTTGGGTGATGTGCATCAACGCCTCATGTTTTATAAACGGATTAGTAATACTGATACACAAGAAAAACTCGATAATATTCGCATGGAATTGATAGATCGTTTTGGTGTGCCTCCACAACCCGTTAAGCAATTGTTTAGCGTGCATCAAATGCGCATTAAAGCTGAACAATTGGGTATAACCAAAATTGATATTGGAAAAAATGGCGGGGCAATTGAATTCTCTCCTGATACGCCTGTTCAAGCCATCAGTATTATTCAATTAATGCAAAAGCACCCAACATGGTTCCGTATGGAGGGGGGGCAACGTCTACGAGTTATGGTCATGCTTGATGAAGCAGATAAGCGAATTCAGTTTATGACCGACTTATTGAATAACCTGCTTAGTGAAATCAAATAGGCTCAGATTGTTCAGTTAATGTGTATATTTTTTTAATTTAGAGTATCTAACTGAACAGTCAGAAAATTTTTATAGTAGTGCTTGAAATATTATCGAGATTGTTTAAAGTAGAGCTGTGATCTATTACAGCTCAAACATGATTTATTTGTACTAAAACACAATACTAGCAATATTCACACTAAAACTGATGTGTTAGTATTACTTCATCATTCTAATTTTGCGTCATTTATAAAGATATGTTTAGTTTGCATCCACAACTTGCTCAAGATACATTTTTTGTCGGCGATTTTCCGCTTTCAACATGTCGTTTAATGAATGATATGCAATTCCCATGGCTTATTTTGATTCCACGTGTACCTGGAATTACAGAGCTATATGAATTGAGCCAAGCTGACCAAGAACAATTTTTACGTGAATCAAGTTGGTTATCGAGCCAATTATCACGTGTTTTTCGTGCAGATAAAATGAACGTCGCTGCACTTGGAAATATGGTGCCACAACTACATTTTCATCATATAGTACGCTACCAAAATGACGTTGTTTGGCCACAGCCTGTATGGGGTACACCTGCTGTACCGTATTCAAATGATGTGTTGGCACATATGCGCCAAACACTGATGCTTGCTCTACGCGGTCAAGGGGATATGCCTTTTGATTGGCGTATGGATTAAGTTGAAATAAGTACAAAATAAAGGTACTCGCAGGAATAGAGTACCAATCTGGGATTGGAGTGAAATAGTTCGTGCCATTTGATCGCATGCTTGATAAAGAGCCTGAGCAATTTGAAGTTTTTCTTCGTGCGATAGGCTACACGATCATCAGTCTAATGGTGACGATTTATTATTTCACTTCACCTATTGCAAATTATCAGATTTACTTTCCTTTATTTTTACTGTTTATTTTTTTGATTAGTCCACGTTTATCGCGTTGGATTCAATATAGATTTGACAGTAATGTTCGTAAAAATGTTTATTTCCTAATTGATGTTGTGGTTGTGGCAGTGGCCTTAGCTGCAGTACATCTGAGTTTAGTTGTATCATTTGTCTGTGTTTTTGCATTGGTTTATACCGCACTTAATAGCAAAATTTCATTTCTCATTGCTTCACTTTCTTGGCTTATTGCAATTATTGTTTTTTACCTAAGCATTATTTTTGTATTTGGTTTTGATGATTATTTTCAGCAAACAAGCCCTGAGCTCTCTGTTGTTGCTTTTATGAGTATTATGCTCTTTATCTGTATTGGTAATTATTATCAAAGTCGCCGTGTTATACAGATTGATCAACAACGTGAAAACTATTTTAATGAAATGAATCGCTATATTGAATTGTCTAATCAACTCAGTCGTTATGCGCCTTTACAGTTGTGGCAGTCCATTATGCGTGGTGAGTCGGAAGCAAAACTTGAATATAAGCGTAAAAAAATCACGATTTTTTTCTCAGACATTCAGGGTTTTACTGAGCTTTCAGAATCCCTTATTCCTGATGATTTAGCATTTTTACTGAATGATTATTTGAGTCATATGACTGAAATTGCCAAGCAGTATGGTGCAACCATTGACAAATTTATGGGCGATGCCATCCTAATTTTCTTTGGTGATCCAGATTCGCAGGGTGTAGAACAGGATGCGCGTAACTGTATCGAAATGGCACTGATGATGCGCCAACAGATGAAATTTTTACGTGAGCGTTGGGTGAAAATGGGTTATGCACCATTACATGTTCGCATGGGGGTGAGTACAGGATATTGTCACGTTGGGAACTATGGTGCGGTACATCGTATGGCGTATACCATTGTAGGGCGTGATGCGAATCTTGCTGCACGTCTACAAAGTGCTGCTGATATTGATGAAATTCTAATTTCTGATGAAACTCATCGTTTAATTAAAAACTTTTATCTTTGTGCACCGCAAGAGCCGATTGAACTGAAGGGTATTCAAGGTCTTGTAAAAACTTGGCAGGTGATGGAGCGTTATTCTCAAAGTCGCAATGAAAATCAACAGTGGTTTGATTATGAGTATAAAGGCTTTCATTTGGTGTTGAATCTTGAAGAAGTACAAAATTTTGAATATTCAGAACTTATTCAAGTAATGGAAAAAATGGTTAAACGTATTCAAATGCAACAGCAATTGACTAATTCTCAGGGTATTGCAAAATTAAAAGTAGAAGATGAAGTCGACTTGCCAACACATTGATGCTAAATTTTTTATTTATTTGGTATAAAAGAAAGTAAAAAAACCACTCAATTTGAGTGGTTTTAATCTTTAAAACTATATCGTTTTAAATTAATGATTTTCAGATGCATGGTTGAGTGTATATTTTGGAATTTCAATTTCCAAATCTTCATCTGTAATTTTTACTTGGCATGACAGGCGAGAATCGGGTTCTAAGCCCCAAGCACGATCGAGTAAGTCAGCTTCAATATCATCCATTTCTTCTAGATTATCGAAACCTTTGCGAACGACAACGTGACATGTTGTACAGGCTTTAGACATGTCACAAGCATGTTCAATTTTGATGCCATTTTCAAGTAAGCTTTGGCATAAATTTGCATCCGCTTTCACTTCAAACTCAGCACCATTCGGACAAATCGTTGCATGTGGTAAGATTTTAATACGTGGCATAGTCTTGTCCTATAAATTAGTTTGAGTTTGACCAATCATCCAATCGTGTACCTTTGAGGGCTTCATCGATATGTTGATTCATTCGTGCTGCTGCAAAAGCATCGCTGTGAACTTTAAGCTGTTCGACTGCATGCTCAATCGATTGAATCTGATCAGTTTCAAGTTGTGTCTTGAGTTGCTCGGCAGCCTGATGAATTGCATTGAGCTGTTCTTTCGTGAGTAGCGAAGCATCGGCTTTGAGTGCTTGTTCTAATGCTTCAAGTTCTCGACGTGCTTCTACTTTGGTTTCATTTAAGTGACGAAGGTTTTTATCTTCTTCAGCAAATTTATAACCATCAAGAAGTAAACGCTGTGTATCATCATCAGATAAACCATACGATGGTTTGATGTCAATCTGGGCATGTACACCTGAAGAGGTTTCTCGTGCAGAAACAGCCAATAGACCATCGGCATCTACTTGGAATGTTACTTCAATACGCGCTTGACCCGCTGTCATTGGTGGAATACCGCGTAAGACAAAGCGTCCAAGACTACGGCAATGTTCAACTAAATCGCGTTCACCTTGTACCACATGAATCAACATTGCCGTTTGACCATCTTGATAGGTGGTAAATTCTTGGCGACGTGCAACAGGAATTGGGGTGTTGCGAGAAATTAGACGCTCAACCAATCCGCCCATGGTTTCAAGACCGAGAGAGAGTGGTGTTACATCAAGCAGTAATGAGCCATCAAGACTGTTGCCAATCAATTGATTTGCTGTGATTGCAGCACCAATTGCAACGACTTCATCGGGGTTGATAGTGCAGAGTGGTTCTTGATTAAATACATCACGTACAGCATGCTGTACGGCATAAGAACGTGTTGAACCACCGACTAAAACAACATTTTGAATATCATCAAGTTGTAATTTGGCATCACGTAATACACGTTTGCAAACACTAATTGTTTTGTCTAAGGCAACTTTGATAATCGCTTCAAATGTTGCACGATCTAAAGCAATGTGGTGATCAAGAACTTTAAGATCAACACTTTGTGCATCACTTAACGCTTCCTTGGCTTTACGTGCAGACACCAAGAAATGTGCATATTCAGCATCATCTAAAGTCTCAATATTGAGTTGTTTTTTTGCCCATTTGACAATCAGGCGATCAAGGTCATCACCACCGAGTGCGGTGTGTCCGCCCGTCGCTAAAACTTCAAATACACCTTGAGAGAAGCGTAGTACTGAAACGTCAAAAGTACCGCCACCTAAATCGTAAATCACATAGTTACGATCGGTTTCTAAGTTGCTGTCTTGATCTAAGCCATAGGCTACAGCAGCAGCAGTCGGTTCATTGAGTAAGCGTAAAACATTGAGACCTGCAAGTTGTGCAGCATCACGGGTTGCTTGACGTTGTGCTTCGTCAAAATAAGCAGGAACCGTAATCACTGCACCATTAATTTCGTTACTTAAACTGTCTTCTGCACGAATTTTAAGTTGCGTTAAAATTTCAGCTGAAATTTCTACAGGTGTTTTACGTCCCTGAGCAGTTTCAAATGCAGGCATTTGATTATCTTCACCGACAAGGGTGTAAGAGTGTTGAAATTTAATATCTGCTTTTGAGCGACCCATGAAACGTTTAACTGAACTTATTGTGTTTTTCGGATCAGTGGTCAGAAAGGGTTTCGCTGCATCGCCATATTCCGTTGAGTTTTTGGAATAGTGAACAATAGAGGGAAGTAACACGCGATTTTGTGCGTCAGGAAGAACTTTTGCCTGACCAGAACGTACGGTGGCAACCAAAGAGTGTGTGGTGCCTAAATCGATACCGATCGCAATGCGGTGTTCGTGTGGCGCACTTGATTGTCCGGGTTCTGCAATTTGCAAGAGTGCCATTGTGTTACATCCTTAACAAAAAATAAATCTAAAAATAAACAGTATTAAAATTCATCATCAAGATCAAAATCTTCATCATCAAGAAGTTGATCTTCAGCTTTATCAATATCATTCATGACTTTTTGGAAAAAGCGCAGTTTACGTACAGTATCACGTGCATCTGCCCATTCTTCATGTGTATAGTCAAGTTTAAACTCTCGGACTAAACCATCCATCCATTGTTGAACTTCTTTTTTTAAAGATTGAAGTTCTGCGGTATCGAATGCTTCATCAAGCTGTTCACGAATTTCTAACGCTGACTGTAAAAATTCAAAATCACTGATCGATTGATCGAGATGGTGATCTTGTTTTTTTAAAGACAGTAAATACGCAGCACGACTATCGACATTTGACAAGACTTTATAAGCTTGATTGATTTCGCTTGATTTGATGAGCGCACGATCTTTGTCTTCAGCTTTATCTGGATGATATTGCTGTTGTAATGCTAAGAAATTGGATTTCAGTAGAGCAAGATCGATATCGAGTTCAGTTGGGAGATTAAATAACTCAAAATGACTCATGGGAGAGGTGTCCGCAATGATATGTTTAAAAGCATGGTATTGAATGTAATTAAAACAGTGTTGGACACTGTTTTAATGTAAAAAGAAACCAAAGGGCATTATACAGTGAATGATTCACCGCAGCCGCATTCGCCTTTTTTATTGGGATTGTTGAACTCGAAACCTTCATTTAGACCATTTTTAACATAGTCCATTTCCATGCCATCAAGATAGACAAGGCTTTTCGGGTCGATAAAAACTTTAACACCAAATTGTTCAAACATTTGGTCATGCGTATCAATATCATCAACAAACTCTAATACATATGCCAAGCCTGAACAGCCCGAAGTTTTCACACCAAGACGAATACCTTCACCCTTACCGCGATTGCTTAAGTAATTGCTGATATGAGTTGCAGCATTTTCAGTTAAATGGATCATGAAAACTCCGTTAAATAATCATCTGTATCGAGTGAAAACAATCGATATTAAGCTTTGGTTTTTTTGCTACGGTAATCTTCAACAGCAGCTTTAATTGCATCTTCTGCAAGTACAGAGCAGTGTACTTTTACAGGAGGAAGTTCAAGTTCAGTTGCAATATCAATATTTTTGATTGATTGTGCTTGATCAAGAGTTTTACCTTTAAGCCATTCAGTAACTAAAGAGCTAGAGGCAATTGCAGAGCCACAACCATAAGTTTTGAAACGAGCTTCTTCAATGACGCCGTTATCATTAACTTGGATCTGTAAGCGCATCACGTCGCCACATGCAGGTGCGCCGACCATACCTGTACCTACGTTTTCTGCATCTTTATCTAACACACCAACATTACGAGGGTTTTCGTAATGATCAATTACTTTTTCGCTATAAGCCATGATGCTTCTCCAGAACTCGGGGTCAGCCGTTGATAATATGTATTGCTACAAGGTTAATGTGGTGGCATTGCACTGAGTTTCAATGCAATGCGTGTATTGAGGGAATTAGTGTTCAGCCCACTCAACCGAGCTTAGGTCAATACCATCTTTATACATATCCCAAAGTGGAGATAGTGCACGAAGTTTTTCAACGGCAGCTTTACTGATTTTAATTACGTGATCAATGTCTTCTTCAGTTGTATAGTGACCAAAACTGAAACGGATTGAGCTGTGTGCCAATTCGTCAGAAAGACCTAAAGCACGTAAAACATAAGAAGGCTCAAGTGTTGCAGAAGTACATGCAGAACCGCTTGATACGGCAACATCTTTGAGTGCCATCATTAATGATTCACCTTCAACAAAGTTGAAGCTTACGTTTAAGTAGTTAGCAACGTTATAAACAGGGTGGCCATTTAAGAATACTTGTTCAAGGTCTTGTAAGCCATTCCAAAGTTTGTCACGAAGTACGCGTAAACGTGTTTGTTCAGCAACTAAAGTTTTGCCTGCTAATTCAAATGCAGCACCCATACCTACGATTTGATGGGTTGCAAGTGTACCTGAACGCATACCACGTTCATGACCGCCACCGTGCATTTGCGCTTTGATACGGATACGTGGTTGACGACGTACATATAAAGCACCAATGCCTTTCGGGCCATATGCTTTGTGACCAGAGAAACTCATCAAGTCAACTTTCATTGTGCTTAGGTCAATTTCAACTTTACCGGCAGCTTGTGCGGCATCAACGTGGAAATAAGTTTTGTTGGCACGAGTTAATTCACCAATTGCAGCAACGTCAGTGATTGTACCAATTTCGTTGTTGACCATCATCAGTGAAACAAGAATTGTATCTGGGCGTAAAGCCGCTTGTACCATTTCAGGGGTAATTAGACCTGTGCGTTCTTCTGGTTCTAAATAAGTGATTTCAAAACCATCTTCTTCAAGCTCACGGCAAGTATCTAAAATGGCTTTGTGTTCAATTTTACTCGTAATAATATGTTTGCCTTTCGAGCCATAAAACTCAGCAATACCTTTTAATGCTAAGTTATCTGACTCTGTTGCCCCTGAAGTCCAAACGATTTCACGTGGATCAGCTTTAATTAAGTTAGCAACTTGTTCACGTGCATATTCAACTTTTTCTTCTGCCTGCCAACCATAAGCATGTGAGCGAGACGCTGCGTTACCAAATGTCCCGTCAAACGTCAGGCATTCCATCATTTTTTCCGCAACCTGTGGGTCTACAGGCGTGGTTGCTGCATAATCAAGATAAATAGGACGTTTCATGTCAAATACCTGTAACCGATAAAAGGGCTGAATCAAGATGACTCGATGATGTTTGGCGTAGTGCAACAGTTTGAACGTTGTCACGTGCAACAAGATCGGCAAGTGTGATTTTTGCTAAATAATCGGCAATGTGGTGGGAGAGTTCTTGCCATAGGTCATGTGTTAAGCACATTGCACCATTTTGGCAGTTGCCTTTATGGTCACATCGTGTTGCATCAACCGTTTCATTGACAGCTTCAATAATCGCTAAAATCGTAATTTCTTCAGCATTACGCGCAAGATGGTAACCACCATTTGCTCCACGAACGCTAGATACCAAGCCATGGCGCTTCAATTTTGCAAATAATTGCTCAAGATAAGCGACAGAAATAGTTTGGCGTGCTGCAATTTCTGCAAGCGTAATCGTTTGTTCAGTTGGCTGCAAAGCTAGGTCTAGAAGAGCAGTCACTGCGTAGCGACCGCGAGTGGTTAAGCGCATGATCCGATACACGTGTTTAGACTAGATGTATGAATTTTATGAATCCTGACTAAAATAGTCAAGTATTTTGAAGATAATTCCTACTAAATTTGTCAGGATTTATTGCTAAGTTGGGAAAATAGGTGAGGAAAATTTTTTATTAAAATAATTGCGACAAATTATACACAATTAACATAAAAAATAGAATGCCTATTACACAAAAAGCTGAATTAATCCTTTTTTGTCGTGCCTGTAATTTTTTTATGCGATTTTGATATTGCTTCACTTCAACTTGTAAAGTGTTAATTTTAGAGCGTTGTGTATCAATTTTTTCAAGTAAAGGTGCAATACGTTTGCTTGATGCTGTTGTAAGTTGATCATCATCTGGATTGGTGAGCCATTTTTTCCAATCAGACAATAGCTTTGGTGCAGTCAAATGAACCAGTAAGTCTTTAAACTCATCTTTTAAGAGTTGATCACCTTCTATGCGTAATTTTTTCATACTACGCTTGTTTGCAAAGGCAAAAATTTGAACTAAGTCCAATAACGTACTACTCACGGAGAGTTCAGGTGCTTGTTCAGGTTCTTTTAAGTCAAACAGAATCCCTTTGTCTGTAAATTGAACATAAAAATCAAAGTAGGGAATGTAGCTATTTATTTTTATGGTCGTTTGCTGATCTACAAATTTCTTTGCTTGTAAGCGAACAACACGATCGTGTTTGAGGACGAAAGAATATATTGTCTCTAAAACAATCATGACAACATTGAGCAACAAACGGCTTTGTCGGCTTTTCTGTTGCGATTCACTCATACGAATTTCCTATACAGATCTGGAGCATCCACTCTCATATTATTTAAAAAATTGTGATTTAATGTGAGTTGACCCACAATAAATGAAACAATAACTTTGCTTTGTAGAACAGTTTTGCAAAACGTTCAAGTATTTTATTTGTTATGATGCGTATATTTTATGAGATAGTTGACTGATTGATCACAGTCGTAATAAATGAAGGGGAATTTCGAATGGCGGAGCAGGATAGTAATGCGGAAAACATTGCTCAGGTAAAACAAGAACAAGAGGATGACCAAATTCAAGATCAGCCCAAACGTAGCAAAGGTTCAAGGAAGTCAGCACTCGATTTTAGAAAATATACCAAACAAATTTGGCTTGCAGGTTTAGGTGCATTTTCACGTGCGGAAGAAGAGGGTAATAAACTTTTTGATTCATTAGTCGAAGTTGGACAAGAGCTTGAATCTAGAACCGTAGATGCAACAGATCATGCGGTCAATAAGGTCGCAGATAAAACTCGAGAATCCGTTACAGAAACTAAGGATAAGGTCGAAAAATTACTAGATCAAGGGGTGAATCATTCGTTGAATCGTATTGGTTTGGTGACAGCTAAAGATTTACAGCATCTTGAATCATTGATTTTACAACTACATACTAAAGTTGACGATTTGGTTGAAGAAAATAGAAAATTGACAATGCAATTACAAAAAATAGAAAAATAACGAACAAAATACGATCTCATGGGGGTTTTGATGATTTTTTTTATAAAATGCGTTCAGGCAGTCTTGCTTTATCCCCCAAAGCATTGCTATAAAGACCGCATGGCCTTTTTAACTACAGCCTTAGATTTTAAACAAACGATATAAGAGGACGTAATCTTCATGAATAAATCAGAATTAATCGATGCGATTGCAGAGAAAGGGGGATTGTCTAAGTCTGATGCTGGGAAAGCATTGGATGCGACTATTGCTTCGATCGGTGAAGCGCTTAAAAATGGCGACACAGTAACTTTGGTTGGTTTTGGTACTTTTAGCGTTAAAGAACGTGCTGCACGTACTGGTCGTAATCCAAAAACTGGCGAAGAGCTTCAAATTAAAGCAAGTAAAGTTCCAAGCTTTAAAGCGGGTAAAGGCTTAAAAGATTCTGTTGCATAATTTGCTCAGAAATCTACAAACGCGCCATTTGGCGCGTTTTTTATGAATAATCCAAAATATTAATACATTGCGCATTCATTCATATTTGAATATCAGTTAGAATCCCTGTGAAATAAAATATTGGAATACTTATGGAATCGTTTCGTAAAGTCATAAGGGGTTGGTTGGGCAAAGTCTTGCTCATATTGTTTTTGACCCCGTTGGCGCTGGTTGGGATTGAGGGTTATTTCAGTGGTGGAAATAATGCAGATGTTGCCAAAACTGTAAATGGTCAGGCAATTTCAAAAAAAGATCTGGAAGCACAGACAAAAAGTTTTAAAGATCAATACCTCTCTATGGTTAATGGCGACGAATCTTTATTGAATCAAGCGTTTATTCAAGAGAGTGCTTTGGATAGTTTGGTTTCTCGTGCTTTACTGGTTCAGCAAGCTGAAAAACTGGGTATGAGTTTGAGTGATGCACAGCTTGAGCAGATGATTGCCCAACAACCAAGTTTTCAAGAAAATGGTAAATTTTCAAATACATTATATGGCAATTATTTGCGTTCTATTGGCATGACCAATCAAGGATTGCTTGATAATTTACGTCAAGATCATGCATTGAAAATGTTGATGGGAATGATCACTGATAGTGCGTTGGTGAGCAAATTAGATTTGCAACAGATTTCCAATTTACAGACTGAAAAACGTGATTTATTTCTTGCAAGTGTAAAACTAGACGATTACAAGAAAAATGTTAAAGTCAGTAATCAAGAAATAGCAGATTACTATAACAAACATCAAAGTAAGTTTAAGCAAACAGCTTCTGTTGATGTCGATTATGTTGTATTGACACCTGCTATGGTTGCAGGTCCAAATGCGGAAGTATCGGGTACAGAGCTTGAGCAGGCATATGCAGCTTTTGTTGAAAAAGCCAATAAAGATGTCAAGCGTGATGTACATCATATTTTAATTGGTACAGATACGCGCACCGTAGAAGAAGCACAAAAAATTGCAGCAGAGGTATACGCTAAAATTCAAGGTGGTATGACCTTTGCTCAAGCAGCTGCACAATATTCAGAAGATCCATCTTCAAAAAGCAAGGGTGGTTTACTTGAATCTTATGTTGAAGGCGCTTTTGGTGATGAGTTTGATAAAGCTGTAAATAGCGGAAAAAATGGTCAAGTATCTCAACCTGTAAAAACACAGTATGGTTATCATCTGATTGAGTCTACTTCGGCAAAAACAGAGATACCTACATTTGAGCAGAAAAAAGCTGAATTGACAGCAGAAGTTTTAAAAGCTAAATCTGCGAATGCGTATTCAGATACTGTAAATAGCTTAAATGAAATGATTGTGAGCAGCGATGCGCTTGATCCTGTGACACAAGAAATTAAAACAGCAAAAATTGAATCTGTTAAATCCGTTGCATTAAGCACACAGCACCCTGTGTTATCTGATCCTGCGGTAAAAGTGAAGTTGTTTAATGATGATGTGAAAAATGGTGATCGCAATGCATCAAGCAATATTCAGCTTACTAATGGTGATACTGTTTGGTTGAAAGTACGTAATTATCATCCAGCGGGTGTACAACCACTTGCTCAAGTAACAGCGCAAGTTAAAGCTAAGTTGATTGAACAAAAAGCATATGAAGCTGCAAAAGCTAAAATTGCAACAATGTTAGCTGAGTTTAAAACTCAACCTGCTGAGCAAGTACTTGCAAAGAATCATTTTAGTTTTGAACATGCTGGTGAGTTCATGCGCTCTCAAGGTTTAAAACGTGAAGTTGAACGTGCTGCATTTAGTGTTCCTGCACCGAAAGCAGGACAGTGGTCTGTGACGACTGCAAGTTTACCTGGTGAAATGGTTGTAGTTGCTGTTGCAAATGTCATCAAACCACCTGTAGATGCTTTAGCACCACAGCAAGCACAGGAGTTGACTAAACTGTATCAACAGTTACGTGGTCAGCAAATGCTTGATGATTATTCGCAATATTTAAAAAGTCATGCCAAAATTAAATAATTTTTGATTTTACATGCACAAAAAAAAGCGCTTCGGCGCTTTTTTTACGTTTCGGGTGAGTACATTTTAGAGTGGTTTTATTTAGCGCATGGATATTTGTGCATTTTGTCTATATTGGCTTGGAGTTAATTCAAACTGCTTTTTAAAGGCTTGGCTAAATGCTGTTTCAGAAGAGTAGCCAATTGTATGTGCAATTTGTTGAATTGAAAGTTGCCCTTTGATTAAGTGCTGGCTTGCGAGGCGCAAGCGATGTTGTTGTAAATAGGCAAGTGGTGTTTCTCCCACAATTTGATGAAACAGCCCTGCAAATTTGGAACGTGACATACAGCATTGTTCTGCCAAACTCTCAACAGTCCATGAGTGTTCTGGTTGTCCATGAATGGCAGCGAGTGCATTGGCAAGTTCAGGATGAACGAGTGCACTGAGCCAATTGTTTTCATGGTTGAGTTGCCCAATATAATCACGAACGCATTCAATCATCATAATACTCAGCAGATGATCCATGATTTTATTTTTACCTGCAAGTGTGCGTTGTGTATCGGATGCGACAAAATATAAACCAATACGTAGCCATTCAGGAGCTTGATCACTGAGTGCATTTTGAATATGAATAAAAGGGGGTAAAGCATTGACGAGCGGTTTTGCCATAATGGCATTGAGCTGACAACGCACAGATAAAATAAGCGTTTTGTTGTTTGATGGGCCTTCACCAAATTCAATGGCTTCTTGTTTTAAACCATCAAATAATGGAGCAATATTGAGAGTTTCAATCAAAAAACTGTCTTTTTGGTGGCGAACTTGATGTGCTAAACCTGCGGGAATGAGAAACATATCCCCAGTATTTAGGCTGACATGCGTACCATTGTTAAATTGTAGATGAGCTTCACCAAACAACACAATGTGCGCCATGAGTACAGGCTGTGCAGGACTATGAAATGCCCAATGTCCTGTGGCTTGCAAATATAGATATTCAGAATGATTTAAATGAATATCCTCAAAAATTTTACTTAGTGCATCCATGGGTTTCGTATCATTTTGGTCAAGCTTACTATTTAAAATTACATCTTCTATATGTAGTTAAACATATTTTTATCATTTTACATGTTCGATAAGGTCATTTGCCATGCAGAAAGTGACAAGGACTTCTACATAGCTTTTATGGACGCTTAGAACTGTTTTGATTATACGTTATCGTTAAATATAGAGATAAGAAAAAATCAAGGAAAGAAGCACATATGAACGCACCCGTGAAAATACCTGAGCAGCAAGTCAGTGAAATCGTGGTTAAGTCAGGATTTGCGCTAGATAAAAAACGTTATTTATGGGCAATTAGTCCATCTTTACCTGTCATTGGGATTGGAATTTTAGCAGGATACCAATTTGCACCACGGCCATTGAAAAAAGTTTTTGCTTTGGGTGGACCAATTGTTTTACATATCATTATACCTGCAATTGATACGCTAGTCGGCAAAGACAATAATAATCCATCGAATGAAGATATTAAGCTGTTAGAGCAAGATCCTTATTATGCACGTTTGGTGAAAACCTTTATTCCTTTGCAATATGTTGCCAATGTCTATGCTTGTTGGTTAGCAAGTCGTGAGAGTACCTCTTTACTTGATAAAATATTATTGGGTATTTCGATGGGAGCAATCAATGGTATCGCAATAAATACCGCACATGAGCTAAGTCATAAATCTGAGCGTATTGATCATCTATTGTCACATTTGGCTTTGGTGCCTTCGGGATATAACCATTTCCGCATTGAGCATCCTTACGGACATCATAAACGTGCAGCAACGCCAGAAGATCCTGCATCGTCTAAAATGGGAGAAACATTTTATGAATTTTTCCCTCGTACGGTAATTGGTTCTTTTAAGTCAGCAATTGAAATTGAAAAACAACGTTTAAAACGTAAAGGCTTATCTTTTTGGTCAAAAGACAATGAATTGTTGCAGGGTTGGGGCATGGCTGCAGGATTTCACGGTGCTATGCTGAAAGCTTTTGGAGGTAAAATTTTACCTTATCAACTCACACAAGCAATTTATAGTATAGGTTTGTTTGAAGTCATTAATTATATTGAACATTATGGTTTGTTACGTCAGAAAAATGAAAATGGTAAATATGAACGTACCATGCCTGAGCATAGTTGGAACAATAACAATATTGTGACCAATCTATTTTTGTATCAATTACAACGTCATTCCGATCATCATGCTTATCCGACTCGTCCATTTCAAGCACTGCGTCATTTTGATGAAGCACCTGAACTGCCAAGTGGTTATGCGAGTATGTTGTTGCCTGCATTGATTCCATCAGTGTGGTTCAAAATGATGGATAAACGTGTATTCGATCATTATAAAGGTGATTTAAATCAAGCTAATATCTATCCAAAACGCCGTGCAGCATTATTTAAAAAATTTGGTGTGATTGATCGTCTTTTAAATAAAGATTGATTTGAAATAGAGAAATTTTAGCTAAAAGGGAAGCTGATTCATTATCAGTTTCCCTTTATTGTTGATGTGTTTTTATCAGATTTTTAGGTGCATTTTCTATGATTAAATTTTCTGATTGGGAAAATTAATATAATTTTATTGAGTATATTCAGCTACCGTACCTTGTTGTTCGAGAATCATGAAGCAACATAAAGTTAGGTCAAAGATTGATAACAATGATGAGCAATAAGGGCGAGATGTTTGAGTTGCTCATCATCCATCAGTTCGGGGTGGGTAAAATCTCGAACATAGACTAAATCGGCTTCGAGCAATTGATTTACGGCACGATTGGGTTGATCGAGATAGCTAAAGGGTGAAATAGGTCATTGTTTAACGGCAGTAAAACAATATGGAACAAAACCTTGCGCTCGTAACTCAATTTCACCCCATGCTAGTTGATCTTTATATAAGGTCATGAAGGATATTTTAGTTTGAATGACCACTGCTTTTTTAAGTTTTTCCAGTCCTGATTTAAAAATCAAAAGTTCAGCACCTTGAATATCAATTTTTAAGTGGATCACCATCAATCGGATTGGTACCAATGTCAATAATTTCAGTCAGTCGCTTGGTTTGTAATAGTTTGGCTAATATATTCATATATTCGACAAAGATAATTTTTTAATTTTTATCATGTCATGCTGATCATTATTTTATTGTGTTACGCGTTCCTTTTCAGCTTACTTACTTTGATGGTTTTTAAGTGGCTGAAAAGGGTAAATGTAATGTAGTAATAGGAATATATTTGATAATTAGTGATTAAGTTCTTTTTTCATCCAAATTTCACAAGCATGGCTATGACCAGTGTGACCCATGGGCTGAGATAGGTGTTTGAAGCCTAATTTTTCATAAAGTTTTACAGCTTGCCATAAGTCTTTTGTCGTTTCCAAATAGCATGCATTGAAGCCGTGTTGTTGGGCGAAATCGAAGCCCAATTGTAAAATTCTCTTAGCAAAACCTAAACCACGGACTTCGGAAAGAAAATACATCTTCTGAATTTCTAAAATATCAGTCGCACCCGTGAGCGGTGATAGACCACCACCACCCAAAATTTCGCCGTGTTGATTTTCAACAATCCAATACATAGCGTTGGACTGAGTATAAACGGCATACAGATTATCAAGGATTGGGTCAGCAACAGCAAAGCCTGATTCAGCAGCAAGTCCAAATTCGGCTGATACTTGACGAATAATCTGGGCTAATGCGACATTATCGGTTGCTTGAATAGGGCGTAATGTATACATGTGAAATATGAAAATAAAAAAAGATGGACTTTTATAACAAAAATCCATCGATTAAGGTGAAATCTAGCGCTTTAATTCATTCAATAATTTATATTATTTCAGTTCACTTGATGATTTACCTAGCTCACGGCGGGCAATGATCAATTGCTGAATCTGCTGAGTGCCTTCAAAAATATCAAGAATTTTCGAGTCACGTGCCCATTTTTCCAATAATTCATCTTCGTTGTAGCCTACACTGGCTGCAAGTTCTACACATTTCAGTGTGATTTCATTACAGATTCGACCTGCTTTGGCTTTGGCAATGGATGCTTCTTTTGAGTTTGGTTTGCGATTGTCTGCCATCCACGTTGCGCGCATAGTGAGTAGGCGAGATGCTTCCCATTCTGCTTCCATACGGTAAATTTGTGCGGCGATATTGCTTGACTGTAAATATGGCGTTGCGTAATTGGCATCTATTTGGTCTTTAAAAATTTCCTTAATGCGTTCAAGAGATGCTTTTGCACAACCGACAGCCATGGCTGCAACTAAAGGGCGAGTATTGTCAAAGGTTTCCATAACCCCTGCAAAGCCTTTTGCTACATCAATTTCAGCATTGCCGAGTAAATTTACACCTGCAACACGGCAATCAATGAAACTAATTACGGCAGTATCTGATGCTTTAATGCCAAGCTTGTGCTCTAGGCGTTCAACCTTCATACCCGGTGTACCTTTTTTAACAACAAAGGATTTGATTGCGGCACGTCCAAGCTTTTTATCGAGTGTTGCCCAAACCACGACTGAATCGGCACGTTCACCTGAAGTCACAAATATTTTTTCACCATTTAAAATATAATCATCGCCATCTTTGGTGGCTGTGGTACGAATTGCAGCAGAGTCAGAACCACAACCTGGCTCAGTAATTGCCATTGCCGCCCAAGTACCTTTAAAGCGTTCAAGTTGTTCATCATTAGCAACGGCTGCAATAGCAGAATTCCCTAAACCTTGACGTGGCATTGAAAGAAGTAAGCCTGTATCGCCATAACACATTTCAATGACACCAAGTGCAGTTGACATATTCACGCCATTTTTATTACTTGAATCGGTATCACCACGTTTATTGACTGCTGCGCCAGCATTCATGCCATCACCACCATCATTCATACCATCAAGTAGTGAAGCGAGCATATCGAGTTCTTTGGGGTAGGCATGCTCAGCTTTATCATATTTTCGTGAAATTGGACGTAAAACATTCAGTGCTGTTTCATGTGCTTGATCCAAAAGCATTTGAAATTTTTTAGGATTCTGTAAATTCATGTGATTATTCCTTTCGTATTTCTATTATTCTTATGGATTAGGCATGTAATGCTGATTGTATAATCGCTGTTGCACGTAAGTCGCGATACCAACGCTCGACAGGGTGTTCTTTGGTAAAACCATGACCGCCTAGAAGTTGTACACCATCTGTACCAATTTTCATTGATTTTTCAGCGCACAGTAAGCGTGCTAGATACGCTTCACGGTGGAAAGGTTGACCTGCTTCAGCAAGGCTTGCTGCATTGAGAACGAGCATACGCATCGCATCAATTTCAATTGCCATATCGGCAATCATAAATGCCACACTTTGACGATGAGAAATAGGCTCACCAAAGGCTGTACGTTCATTGGCATATTTGACGCAATAGGTTTTCACGGTTTCACAGGTGCCAATTGCAAGTGCACACCACATTAAATTACCTAAATCTAAAAAAGCAGTGTAATTAAAATCATCATCACCCAAACGTACAGCAGGAGTATTGTCAAATTTTAAAGTGACGGTTTCCGCTGCTTTTAAACCCATTGCCGAAGATTTACGTACAGTAATGCTGTCATGGCGTTGAACAATAAAGACATCAGCTTGACCATTTAATTCAGCACTGACAATAAAAAGATCGGCTGTTTCACCTAAAATGACTAAAGTTTTTTCACCTGTAATGGTATAAGCACCGTTGCTTGCGGTCGCTCTAGTTTGAAGTTTGTAGGGATTAAATGCAGGTGTCGCCTCTTGAATGGCAAAACTTGCTTTAAGTTCTGGGTCATTAGCAAAAGCAGGCAGATAAGTCGACTGCACTTGTACAGAACCCCATTGGGTAATGGCGTTAATTGCACTAAAAGTTGAAAGTAAACCTGCTGTTAATGTGAAATCACCTGTGGCTAAGGTTTCAGCGATTAGAATATTGCTAAGAATGTTTTTTTCAGTTGCAACACCACCAAGTGCTTCAGGCAGAGCATAAAAGTTCAGTCCTAAATCAATACTATGTTGCCATAGTTCTTGTGGGAATGACTCATTGTGATCGGCATTGTGTGCTAAAGGATATAAAACTTCAGATGCAAACTGTTGCATGGCATCCACAGTCATTTGCTGTTCTTCTGTCAGACTGAGATCAAATAAACCTTTTTGTTGATTAGGAAGGCGCTGTTTTGTGACTTTAGCATCCGATTTAAATGCTTTTTGTGTTGCTGATAGTGTTTTAAAACCTGCTTTTGAGCCTTGATACAGTGATTTTTCGACAAATTTACGCAATTTAAGTTGATCAAGTAGATCGCTACCTGCAATTTTAGTCAATATATTTAAGCCCAACCCCTGAGCTTTATTTACCATGTTGGTCATTCCGTAGTGCCTGTTCTTGTATTGGTATGTTCAGTATCGTGCCACGCAAAAATATAAAAAACTATGTCGCATTTGACATGGGAGTTGACCTAAGATAAATGGTAGTAGGTGTGTGTTTTATTGATTTAAATATCTAATTTTTATTATTTATTTATTTACTTGTAAAGTGCTAAATTAAGTTAAATTGACCAAAATGACAAAAAATAAAGATTGTCATTTCGGTCTAAACAATATGAATGAATTTTATTTTTTAGCTTGGACAAATGGTGTAACCATTTTACGGACATTGGTCTTGGCTTCAATGACGGTCATAAAAGTATATGCACCAATAAATTTACGACTAATAAACATAAATTCTTTCGGTGGAATGCTGAAATAACGTGATGTCATTGATTTAGATGCACGTTGCATCACACGGCTATGTAGTTGGCTTTTTTTCCAATCATAACGATGATGTTCATCCATTACACCTGTAGGTAAATCAGGATTATTCAATGGTGTACTAAAAGCTTCAGTAGCAAGTAAAAATACTTTTGCCATATCAGGTTTTATGCTTTGAGGCATATTGTCAAAGAATTCATAACCTGACATTGAACTGACCATATCTTCAGCATTATGATGATAGCCCGCTTTAATCAGGTTGCGCGCAACAGAAAGTAATTGTGTATCAAACTGACGAATGGCACCAAAATCAAGCAAAATAATTTTATCTTGAATATCTGCACCATTACCTAAACGAACCAAATAGTTACCAAAGTTTGGATCGGTTTGCATTTCACCCCATTCAAATAGTTCACGAACGGCAATTTCAAGTGAGGCTTCACCCAATAAGTTACGGCGTTCTTGAGGTAAAGAGAGCATAACGGGACTATTAATGGGTACGCCACGTTCAAAGGTCATACACAAAATTTGATTAGTGCAATATTTATCAATGATGTGTGGCACGACGTAACGCGCATCATCTTTAAGGCGATCAGCAAAGCGTTGCGTGGTTGCTGCTTCGACCTGATAGTTGACTTCACGATGCATCATTTCACGGACTTCATCGAACCATTGATCAAATTCACGTGTTTGTGGCACCATGCGTGTCAGTTTCAGCATGTTTTTAAATAAACTCATATCTGAGTCAATGGCATCTGCCACACCCGGATATTGAACTTTAAGGACAATTTCTAAACCATCAGAATTACGTGTTGCGCGGTGTACTTGTGCGAGTGATGCTGTACCAATCGGTTCGTGATCGATAGTCAAATCGTTTAATTTTGAACCTAATTGAGCTTTCAATTGTTCATGAATAGCAGGCCATGCTAATGCAATCGTTTGATTATTCAGTGTATTAAGTGCTTGAGTGATTTCTTCAGGTAAAAAATGTTCGCCATATAGTGCCATCATTTGCCCGATTTTCACGATCGAGCCTTTGAGTTTACCGATTTCTGATACCAAATATTCGGCTTGTTCCTTCATAACTTTTTTACGCTTTCTCTCTTTTTCTTCTTCACTTGAGAAAATAGAACCTGCACTAGAAGCAGCCCAACGGCTTCCCGCGAGTAATGATGCTTTGGCAATAGATAAGCGACGATCCATAGAGGAGGTCTTTAACTCTTTAAGCTTATCGTTCTGATCTGACATGAAGATGAAATCCTTTGAGAGATGCGCACAGGTAAATTATAGTGAATCTTACCTGTTCTGAATGTATTAAACTAGTTTAATGAGATAGACATGATGCTTTACAATCCGCCTCATCATACGGCATTTTTTGAATATGACAATGCTACTACATATAAAAAATAGTTCATTTTAGTCAGGATTTTAGCCAATAAGTAATTACAAAAAAAATTACATATGATATTGAATTTTAATTGTTTCACGCTTCATTAACTGAGTTTTATTTAGCTGAATATATTGCGTCATCAGTTCTGTCACAGCAGGATGTTGAAATCCTGAAGCATAGCCTTTGACAATGATAATACTTGGCAGGCTAAAAAACAGATAGTGTGCATCTTCAAGCGTTGCAGGACTATAGATGCCTTGCTCGGTTAGTACATGTTGAAGAAATTGTTTTTCAATATGAACAATGTTGGAGTGTTGATCATTCCACCAATTTTGGCGCATTGCCAAGAGGTTATTATGTTTGTAGCTCATAGGAGAGATTTAAATGACTAATCAATACTTTAATATAGTGTGAATAATGAAAGAAATACAAGTGACTTTGTTTGATCTTTTTTTAATAGTTAAGTAAAGCGTTGGATGAATAAAAAGAGGTCTTGTTGATTCGAAAAAATCAAAGACAAGACCATTTAAAGATCAATATTTTATGTTTAAATTTTACGTTTATCTAATTGTTGAGATAAGGTATCACCAATCGCTTGAACACAAATGACTAGAATTACCAATACGACAATAACGGCAAGCATGATCTGCATATCAAAGCGTTGATAGCCATACCTGTAGGCAATGTCACCTAAACCACCTGCACCAATTGCACCTGCAATAGCAGAAGAGTTAATCATAGTGACGATTGTGACAGTAAAGCCAGCCACAATACCAGGTAAAGCTTCAGGCAATAATACATGCCATATAATTTGCTTACGATTACAACCCATTGCTTGAGCAGCTTCAATTAGACCACGATCAACTTCTCTTAAACTTACTTCTGCAATTCGTGCAAAAAAGGGAGTTGCTGCGAGCGTTAGTGGAACGACAGCAGCCCATACGCCATAACTTGTACCAACAATCCATCGCGTGAATGGAATTAAGGCAACCATTAAAATTAAAAAGGGAACAGAACGTGTAATATTGACCACACTGCCTAAAACTTTATTTATCCCTTTTGATGGGTAAATGCCGTGTTGGCTTGTATTGACTAAAATGACTGCCAAAGGCAAGCCCATTAAAAATGCAAAAAATGCCGAAATACCCACCATTAAGACGGTATCAGTTGTACCGCTAATTAATAAATCAATGAGTTGATTAGACATAACCGAGTACCTCTAAATCTGTTATTGCTGGAGCTAATACTTTTTTTAATGCAAAGAGATTGAGTGTTGTATTTGATACTGCAATGATGAGCGAACCAATAAAATGTCCTTGAATGGTATCGATATGACTTCGATATAAATGTACAGGCACATTAAATTGTTCAAAAATAATTTTAAAATCAGGACACTCTAAAAGTGTTGTGGAATATCTTAGTTTTAAAATGGTTTGAGTACGCTCTGGTGTAATATCTTTGTGTAATACCACAGGAAGATCTAATTGTTCAAAGCTCAGTAATTCTTGGGTAATGGCTTGTTGTGGTTCAGAAAATACCGACCACACTTGTCCAGCTTCTACAATTTCACCTTGTTCAATTACAACTACCTGATCACAAATCTCTCGAATGACTTGCATTTCATGGGTAATTAAAACAATGGTGATACCTAATTTCTGATTGATTTCTTTTAAAAGTGAGAGCACGACGGCAGTACTTTCAGGATCAAGTGCCGATGTCGCTTCATCACAAAGTAAAATTTCAGGATGATGAACGAGTGCGCGCGCAATACCCACACGTTGTTTTTGTCCACCAGAGAGTTGTGAAGGATAATTTTCTATTTTTTCACTCAGCCCAACAAGATTAAGCACTTCTTTTACACGAGGCTCAATTTCAGATTTTGAATAACCTGCAATTTTTAATGGCAATGCAACATTTTCATATACTGTTTTTGCAGACATAAGATTGAAATGTTGAAAAATCATGCCTATTTTTTGTCGAAGTTGAATGAGTTCGGCGTGTTCTAATTGAGCTAAATCTTGCTGGTGGATTAAAATTTGCCCTTTACTGATTGATTCAAGTCCATTTAATGTGCGTATTAAAGATGATTTTCCCGCACCACTTTTACCAATAATACCGAAAATTTTACCCTGCGGAATATCTAAGTTGATATTTTTAAGTGCATGTATTTGGGTGTTTTGAATATCATAATATTTATCTAAATTTCGAATTTTAATGTGTGGGACTGTGAAGTCGACCTGTGAACCAAAACTAACCATAATTCTTTCCTTATGCTATGGATGATATTCTGGGAAGTTACTTCCAACCAGGGAACCAAAGTGTAGGACCAAAATCTGCATCTAATGCCTGTTTTACTTTTAGTGAGTTTTGATAAATCTCAACGAATTTTTTGAGCTTATCGTCTTTGTCAACATAGTCATCACGCACTGCAAATAAAATGGCAAAGCGTTTATCTGTATTGGAATCAAAAAGTAAGGCTTTTTCAGGATCAGCGGTTTTCGCCATGCGTAAATAATGTGGATAACCGAATGCGAGATCGACATCATCAATAGCACGTGCTGTTTGAGGACCTTCAACTTCTGTAAATTTCAAGTTTTTGGGATTTGTTGCAATATCATTCAAACTTGCTAAAAAATTATCAGGTTGTTTCAGCGTAATCAGTTTGGCTTGTTGTAATAACTGTAATGCACGTCCCTGATTGACAGGATCATTGGGAATGACCACTGTGGCATTTTGAGGTAGAGCATCAAAGCTATTATATTTTTTGGAATATAAACCAACATGCGTTGCCGCACCGACTGCAAAGCCTTTGATTTTAAAATCTGTTTCTTTTTTTGCATTATCAAGAAAGGGTTGATGTTGAAAGAAATTGGCATCAATATCACCGTGATTGAGGGTAATATTGGGTGTGTTCCAATCGGAAAATTCCACCAATTTGACATTAATACCTTGATTTTTGGCTTCATCTGCAGCCACTTGTAACGGTTTAGCAAAAGATGGACTGATACCAATCACGAGTTCATTAGTTGTCGTTTTTTTATTATAACTCCATACCAAAAGCCCTATGATTAATGTGGCAATGACTACGCCAATGAGCGAAAGTTTAGATTTTGAAGCTTGTCCCATGATTTACCTCTATAATTTTAAGTCGATAATGTGATTACCATTAATGTCATCGTCATCATCGAAAATGTTTTAAAAATGTGGATTGCTTTACGCAGTATGCTTTTGTTGCGTGTTTAGATGATGTTGCACAGAATCTTTATTCTTTGACGTGCTTTTACATCGGAACTGCTGAACTGGGTGTGTTTCTGATAAATAATCACCTTGCTGAAACAGCTTATGACGCAAACTTCCATCTTCATACGCTGTTTTATAACGTCCACGTTGCTGTAATTCAGGAATGACCAAGCGAATAAAATCTTGATGCGATTCAGGTGCAACGGTTCGCGTAAGATTGAAACCATCGACACCCGTTTCATCCAAAAACTGAATCAATTTTTCAGCGACAGTTGCACCGCTACCGACAATGAGGGGATAACGACCGCCCAAAATATGTTGGGCTTTTAAATCATTAATGGTGGTTTGTTGTTCTTTAAATTTCTTGTTTACTGAGGCAATACTATTGGTTGGTTTATAGGGAATCGCTTCATTTGCTGCAAACTGAGAAAGATCAATACCGACAGAGCTTGAAAAATGGGCAAGACCAGCTTCAGGACTTGCATAGTGAATATACTCAGTGAGCTTTTCCTGCGCCAATTCATCAGTTTCAGCCGTTACTACAGTAATCCCGACAAAGAGTTTAATTTCGTCAGGATTTCGACCTTGCTGTTGGGTTTGCGTTCGAATTTTGTCCACTTGTGTTTTTAGTTTTTCAGGACTATCTGCACCAATAAACATAGCTTCAGCGTGTTGCGTTGCAAAAGATAAGCCTTTAGCTGATGCGCCTGCCTGATAAAGAACAGGTGTTCTTTGTTTCGATGGTGAAACTTGAAAAACGCCCTGACTTTGATAAAACTTACCTTGATGTTGAATCTCATGAACTTTATTTGGGTCTGTAAAAATGCGATTGATCTTATCCTTTTGAATTGCATCATTTTCCCAAGAACCTTCCCAAAATTTGTAGCAAAGTTCTAAAAATTCTTCGGCTTGTTCATAGCGTAAATCATGATCTTTCAGCCCTTTATGTCCAATCAGCCGTTCAGCACTATCGAGATATCCTGTAACGATATTCCACCCAATACGACCTTGAGTGAGATGATCAAGACTGGCAAAACGCCGTGCAAATTGGTAAGGAGATTCATAGCTTAAATTGACTGTAATTCCAAAACCAAGATGCTGAGTGACTGCTGCCATCGCTGAAACAAGTGTACTTGGGTCATGACTTGGCAATTGAATCGATTCTTTTAAGGTTAAATCAATATTATGTTGATAAACATCATAAACGCCTGTGATATCAGCAATAAATAGGCCATCAAATAAACCCTTTTCTAAAGTTTCTGCTAGTTCAGTCCAATAACTTAACTCATTAAAACGATTTGATTGATCACGAGGATGTGTCCAAAGTCCATGATTTATGTGACCGACAGAATTCATATCAAATGCATTTAACAAGATTTTTTTAGATTTAGATCTGTTAGTAATATTTGTCATTACAATGTCCCTCTGCGTGGGGGAGAAATGCCGTTTAACACATGATTGGCAATAAAGTAATATTTCCAGCGTGAGGCATCATGTAGTGTATGAACACGGGCATTACGCCAAAAACGGTCAAGCCCATCCTCACGTTGACTACCACGACTACCTGCGAGCTCAATCAGTTTAGATGATGTTTTTAATGCTGTTTCAGTGCTATGTGCACGTGCTTTGGCGACATCTAAAGAGGCTTTGGCAATATTTTCAATCGTTGGATGTGGACGGGCAGCATCAATTGAACGAGCTGCTTGTTTGAGTAAAACCTCACTTGCACGAACATCGGCAATAATGCGACCCAATTCATATCGTGTTAATGGGTCTTCTATTGCAGTTGCCACACCTGAATCGATCCATGGACGAGCTTGGCGAACACGTACAAGCGTTTCTTCAAATGCCGCACGTGCAATACCTGTTTCAATGGCTGCATGCATAATTTGCGCAATTGGTCCAACGAGTGTAGGTTTAGTAAATGCGTTATCAAACGGAATGATGTCTTCAGCAAGTACTGGCACTTGATTGAATTTTACAGTGCCACTACCAGTAGTTCTTTGTCCAAATCCCGACCAATCATCAATCAGCTCAAGTCCTTGACTGTTACGGGGGACAAACGCCAAGAATTCACGTTGATTTTCATCTTTTACCAAGGTTGGAATCCGCTGTGCAAATAAGCTTCCTGTGCAATAAAATTTTTCACCATTGATTTCGAAGTCTTGTGCCATTTGTTTAATTGAGGTTTGTTTTTGGGCTGAATTTTTAGTTTTAAATTCAGCTAAGGCATTACCAAAACGTGCACCTTGTAAAACTTCGGCATACAGTTTCTTTTTTTGTTCGAACGTACCTGTATTACGCAAAACCTCAAGGGCATAAAAATGATTTTGTGGAATTTGTCCAATCGAACCATCTACACCGCTCATGAGTGCAATGATTTGCGCGAGGGTATAACTTGAAACATCTGCTCCACCAAACTCTGTAGGTACTGTAATTGCCCATAGTCCAGATTGACTATAGGCTTCAATTTCATCAAAAGGTAAAATTCGTTCAGCATCACGTTGTACAGCATGGGTTTTAAATTGTTCTGCCAAATGCTGTGCAATTTCTAAAGCTTCCACATCAGATTGAATGATATGTGCATGTGACACTAGCTTGGGTTGAAATGAAACAATATTTTGAAATGAGGTCATGTGGCTTCTCCTTAAATCCAAGCATGTCGAGCAGGCAGAGTATGATTGAGGTAATAATCACCCAAGGCATGTAATTTCCAACGGACAGGATCATGTAAGGTATGAACACGGGCATTACGCCAATGTTGATCTAAATTATGGATACTGAGACTTGAACGACTACCACCAAGTTCAAACAATTTTTCTGAGATGTGTAAGGCAGCATCATTGGCATAGACTTTGGCTTCAGCGACTAAAATAGAGGCTTTCGCTGCTTGTTCATTGGAAACAGTATCTAGAGCATCAAGTTCATCTAAATATTCAGCAGCTTCATCAAGCAATAATATTGCAGCATCTAATAAGACAACTGACTTGCCAACTTCTTGTAATGTGTAATGCTCAAAACTGGCTTTTTCGACTTGTGCATCGACAATTGGGCGAGCTTTTTTGACTGCTGAAAGTGTATCTTCAAGAGCAGCTTCCGCAATTCCTACATCAATTGCAACTTGAATGAGCTGTGAGAATGCACCACGATAATTCGTTTGATTGGAAAGTTTACGCTCATCAAAAATAAGAAGAGGGTTGACTTTTACTTGTGTGAGTTTGACTGTACCACTAGACGTTGTTCGTTGACCAAAACCATTCCAGTTATCGATGACCTCTACACCGTCAGCTTGTCGATCAATAATTGTAAGAACAACATGACCATCAGGGTGAATGGCTTTAATTGCGAGCCAATGTGCGAAAGAACTACCCGTTGAGTAAAATTTTTCTCCATTGACAAATAAACCACCATTTTTTTCAATTAATGTTGTGTTGAGCGTTTTTGTATCTTTAGTATGGCGTTCAGGACCACCGTTGGCTAAACGTTTACCTTTTAAAATTTCATTAAAAACAAAATGTTTTTGTTCATCTGTACCCATAATGTCAATTATGTTAAGTAAAGCAATTTGATTTTGAGGAATCTGTCCGAGGCTGGAATCTGCTTTATTGATGATGCGGAAAACTTGTGCGAGAGTTTTATTTGAAACAAATGCACCACCAAATTTTTTAGGAATACGTATACCGCCTAATCCCTTTTCACTAAAGGCATCGACTTCAGCAAACGGTAGCAGTCGTTGCTGATCACGCTCATTACGTCCTTCCAATGCAAAATCTGCGACTTGATAAGCTGCTTGAATTGCATCGAGATCATTTTCAATAATATGAATATTTTCAAAGATTAACTGAGACATAAAAACACCTATATTTGATGTTTAAAAGCTAACCTTGAAAAGTGGAAAGATTAAGCAATGGATTGTGAATAACTTATAAAAATATAATTTAAAAACAAATTTTGCTATATTTTTCATTTTAATGAATATGCTAAGTGATTGATTAGGATTAGTTTATGGGGTGTGCTTTGGGGGTGAAAAAACCAATTCAGATAGACTTATCTACATTTCAGATATTTTAGACATAAAAATGTATAAATTAAGCTAATTTGATTGATGAGATTTATTAAATATTTGGATAAAAAGCACATTGTAATTCTTAAATACACTCACTAAAGTATCCAACTGAAATCGTAGGTTTTTATAAAGCCGAAATAGAAAAATAAATGTGGAGTATTTATGAGAACTTTATACCAATTTCCTTTATCACACTTTTGTGAAAAAGCGCGTTGGTTGCTAGATCATAAGGAGTTGGACTTTATTGCCCAAAATATGATGCCTGGCGTACATCGTGCATTTGCTCAACTCAAAACAGGGCAAAATAATTTACCCATTTTGAAAGATGGCGAGCGTTGGATTGCAAATTCGACACAAATAGCATTGTATTTAGATGATACCTATCCTGAACATCGATTACTGAGTACAGACACTAAATTAAGAGATAAAATTTTAGGGATTGATCTTATTTGTAATGACTTGGGTACACATGTCCGTCGTTGGGGGTTAGCAGTGACTTTGGCAATTAGTGATGAACCGATTGAAATTATGATTGGTGAAAAAGGGTATTTGCGCCATTTTGAAAAATTTTCCAAACCTTTGTTGAAAAGTCTAGTGGCAAAAAATTATCAACTTGATGAAGTGACGGTTGCAGAATCGAAAGAAGCACTTGATAAAATCATTGATGATTTAAATGTAAGGCTCATTGAAAATGGTTGTCGTTATATGGTTGGAAGCCGCTTAGGACTTGCCGATATTGCAGTCTGTTCAATGCTTGCACCATTACTTGAGCTCGTAGGCACGCCGTGGGAAAATGAGCACTATGAAGATCAATCTGATGCGTTTGTCGATTATAAAAAACAACTACTGAATTTACCACTAGGTCAGTATGTGCAACGTATTTATGCTACAGAACGCAATGCAATGGTCGATTGGCGTGGCGTTTAAGTTTTTATATATTATTTTTCTTAATTTTTCTAAAAGTAGGGAATTAAAAATAATAAATAATTTTATTGTGGGAAATAAATAATTTTTAATGTTAAATTGAAGTAAATATTTTCAATGATTTATCTTTGCACGGGAGTAGGTGATGGAACTTGATCGTTATGATAAACAGATTCTTGAGATTCTGACTCATGAAGACATCAACCTTAATGAATTGTCTGAACGTATTAATCTCTCAGTCAGTTCAGTGCATCGTCGTATTAAAAACTTGATTGAAACAAAGTTGATGACACATTTAAAACGTGATATCAACTATGAAAAATTAGGTTTTAAACTACATATCATTTTACAAGTTTCCTTGAGTAAACATGATACAGATACTTTTGCTAAATTTTTGGAGGAACTAGAAAACATTCCAGAAGTGATCAATGCATTTTTAGTGACAGGGCAAACGGCTGATTTCTTAGTGGAAGTTGTGGCGAAAGATATGGAAAATTATAGTGAAATTTTACTCAAAAGAATTGGGAAAATTGAGCATGTCGTGGCACTGCATTCAAGCTTTGTCATTAAAGAATATAATCATGTTTTCGATTGTAGTCGCTTGCTGAGTCGAGTTTAAGTCAACGTTGATATGCTTTTTGAAATATCTAATTTAACAATGATATTAATTAAGAAACGCACCTTTTAGTGCGTTTCTTTTGCTTCAATTCGACTTAATCGTCTAATTCCGCCATGACTTCTTCTGTGAACTCAACGTTAGTATAAACATTTTGCACATCATCAAGATCTTCAAACATATCAATCATTTTTATGATTTTCTTCGCTTGATCAACATCAGAAATCAACGCTTTTGTTGAAGGGTTCATGGTTACTTCAGCATTATCAGATTTCAAACCTGCAGCGGCTAAAGCATCTTGCACATCACCAAACGATTCAGGGGTAGTGATGACTAAGATTTCATCCTCACTCACTTCAATATCTTCTGCACCCGCTTCTAAAGCTACGTCCATGATTTTATCTTCTAAAGACACATCTTCAAAAGTAATTTCACCACGTTTAGTAAACATATACGCAACAGAACCTGCAGTACCTAAGTTACCATCTGTTTTAGAGAAACAGTGACGAACGTCAGGAACTGTACGGTTCAGGTTATCCGTCATGGTTTCAATGATGACAGCAACACCGCCGACACCATAACCTTCGTAGGTGACTTCTTTTAAATCAGCATTTTCTTCGCCGCCAACACCACGTGCAGTTGCACGGTTGATGGTGTCACGTGTCATGTTTGCAACTAATGCTTTTTCGACAACTGCACGTAAACGTGGATTCGATGCGACATCACCACCGCCTAAGCGAGCAGCGGTTACAATTTCACGAATAAATTTTGTAAATACTTTTGCGCGGCTCGCATCTTGTTTTGCTTTACGATGCTTTGTGTTTGCCCACTTGGAATGACCCGCCATGCGAAATATGCTCCTTGTAGATTGGCTTTATGCCATATCAAATTGATGCAATTCTACCATAAGCACTTTTTTCAGAGAAAGTGCTTATTTTTTGGAAATGCGTCAGATTAATGATTTTTTTCTTCAGGAATGACAATATCTAGACCTGTATGTTCTTTATATAGGCGTTTTATTTCAGCAAGGTCTTGATCTAAATCGGAAGGATATATTTTTCCAAAGATTCCGCCTTGTTTAGTCTTCGAATTAGCATACATCAGCACAATAGGTACACCCGCAGCTTTTGCAATATGCCAAAAACCTGTACGAATAGGTTTACGAGGTTGCCCGCGTTCAGCACGTGTTGCTTCAGGAGCAATAACTAAGTTGAATTTATCATTGGCTTCAAAAAGCTCAACCATCTGGGAAACAATATCTTTATTGGATTTACGATCAACTGGAATACCACCAAGTTTATTTAAAATTGGCTTCATAGGACCTTTGAATAATTCTTTTTTAATCAAAATATGAATTTTCAAATCAAAAATTTGGAAAATAGCCAACGATAAAACCGCATCCATCATGGAAGTGTGCTCAAATCCAATAATAACTTGTTTTTTTTCGAGAACATTGGGTTCAACTCGATACGTCCATCCTGCAAGTTTAAAGGTGAGTTCACCCAACATCTTTTTCATTTTTAGCCTATACAAATGTATAATAATTTAAGGTGTGCATTTTGCGATGAATATTTTAAAAAAACAATATCGATATTGTCAGAACTTTGTGATTGTATGTACCATGATTTATAAGCAATAAAAAACCTAAATAAATATATATTCACTTTTTTAGATCATTAAATATCAGCGACAGATCGTTGAAAATGTAAGTCTCAAAATAGGTAATTTTTATTTCTGAAAATGCGCTCTTAATATACGGCGTAATTCTAAAATTACTTCAGGTGTTTCATGTGTTAATTGCCCACCTTTATCACGGTTTCAGACACAGCACCATCTAAATGTGAACTGGTGTAAGGGACAATCCCATCTAAGTATTCTGGACTTTTATTGTATTGTTTTTTTTACTAATTATCGAATGAAAAGGTACATTGGGTGTTGGCATGATATTGGTCGTGGGGAGTATGAAACGTGATTTTTATTTAAGCCATTTTTCACATATGGCAGTAGGTGTAATTTGCTATTTACTAAATAAATAATTAATAGGTTAACTATGTAAATTTAGCAGAGTATTTAGTGAATGGTCATGTAGATAATAAAAAACCCATCACAAGGATGGGTTAAATGGAGTTTGTTGTGCTAAATCAAAGTCAAAAATATATAGACGAAGCCTTACTCTCATAAGATTTGATCAAAGCAGTTTTAGTACTTACAATAATTCTTATCAACTCGATTACCAATTATGCGACAGAGCATTAAAAATTAATCCATTTCACAATGAATATGTAATTTATCCGTGTAGTAATCTAGGGCTAAGTCTAAATCTCGCAATAACTTCTCAGAAGTGAAGTCATTGGGTGCTGCTTCTAGTAGGGTTGGTACATATTTTTGTATATACAAATTCGGATAATCAATGCATAAAATTTGTTTTTTAATATGTAATTGGGTTTTAGGATTGTCTAATTGATCTAAATATTTATTGATTTGGATATCAACTTCCTCAATATCTTGACTTGATTTAAGTTGTATCTTTTGGGTATCGGATAGATCAACAGGATCAGATTTTTTTTGACAACCTGGAATTGCTAAAATAAATATCAAATAGAATTTAATTTTATTTTTCATAACATGCCCCTAAAAGTAGACCTCTAACCAAATTCTACATTCGTGATCAAGTGACATGCTCCATGCAGCTTCTCGGTGTAGTTTAACAACCACCAACTTAACCCCGATTCCAATGTGAGGTTTGAGGCAGTTTCTAATGTCAGAGGCTTTACCTTTATGTTTAATTATCCATGTAGATTTTAATAACTTTACACAACCATTAGAGATAGAAAGAATTGCATTGGTAATATCCTCAGTATCATAATTTTCTGAGTGGTCGTAACTTATTAAATAGTTCATATCGTGCCCTTTTAGATTATAAAAAAAAGGGGAAGCTTTAATGGCTAAGACAATCTACTAATGTTGTGGAGTAGTAAAATGTTTATCCCCTTGTTCTTTAAGACGTAAATAATATTTCATAAACTGTATTGGTCATTTTTTGTACGACAAATATTTTTACCATGTTTTTGAAGGTATATCTGCTTTTTAGATGTAAATTTTGATCATATTTTTTAATGATTTTAGATGTTTAGAACGGAAATATAATATTTTATTTAAGAATAATTTAACTATTGTTTGTCGATTGCACTATTTTTCTAAATAATATTTTTATGGTTGGTTTTAATATCATCTGTAAGTGAGTTATAACTATCTGTAGATAAAAGAAAAACCCACACGTGGTGGGTTTTTAAAATGTGTAAAATGCTTATTTCTTATATTCAGTAATATTTATAGGTTTATCTTTTACAAACTCAACAATACCTTCACCATTCTTAAAATGTATAGATACACCGTCATTGTTTGCTAAACGAACTCCACTTGCAGATACTGCAGCTTTTAAATGAATAACTCGATCTGAGTTATCAGTCATTATAGCTGTTTCAAAATTATCAGAAGATTTTAGTTGAATAGTTAGATCCATTGGACCAACAAAGTTAATCACCTGAGTTTCAATTGGAATGCTTGGCACATTTTCTACAGGCATAGCTATTTGTGTAGGAGATGAATTACAACCAGCCAATGCTAATGCAATCATTGAAGCGCCAATAAAATATTTCATATTAAAAAGTCTTTAGGTTTAAATATTGGAAATAGCATCTTAACTATCTGAAATGATAGATAAAGGTGTATTAACATTTAGATGACAAAAAATATCCACTACAGTTACTAGGTTAGATTTTAGAAGAAAAATATTAGGTATATATTTAATTTTAATCAATTTTTATCATTATAAAAAATTATTGTTATAATCCTTCACGTTTTATGCACATTTGTGCTTCTTTTTAACTTAACTGTAAATTATTTTTATATGAATTTTAAATTTTTGAGTGCGATTGCACTATTATTGGGACTTACCAATCCATTAAATGCCATGCCTTTTGATCCATTAATTGGTACATGGAAGGTTATAGATGACAGGACTGGATCTTATATTTCAGATATTGTAGTTCGTAAAGATTCGAAAACAGAGCAGTATAGTGCTGTTGTCACTAAGAATTATCCGTTGTTAGGTAAATCAATTTCTGAAACATGTGTTAAATGCCAAGGTGCTCTGAAGGATCAACCCATTTTTGGAATGGAGACGTTAAGAGGACTTGTTGCTGATAGTGATAAACAGCGCTTTCATAAAGGTGTTTGGATTAATACACAGGATGGTCAGGTCTACAATATTGATGCTCGCTTAAGCGTATCAGGAGATCAGCTTAAAGTTCAAGGTAAAGCTAAAAGCAGTAATACTATGAGCAACATGACATGGAAAAAACTTTAAAGATTTTCGTGGTATTAAATTAGGGGGCTTAGAAAGAAAACATATCTAAAATCGCCCAAAGGCGGTATTTATTTATGCAGTATTTATAAGATATATTTTATATACATCTTTAATCGAAGTATATATAATGCGAGCCGCATAACGCAACCTGAATCAGCGCAAATGATTTGGTTGAGCCCACTTAGAAATAGGTGGGCTTTTTAATGCTTAAACTTTATACAAGGTACTTATGAAATGGAAAAAAGTAAATAATACAACAGCGATTATTCTTGTACGATTGTAGGCTAGTGTGTTGGTTCACGGAGAATTGCTGTATAACAAGTTGTGGATAAAACGATATTTAATACGATAAGAAGTGACATGTTTTTCCAAAAGTATAAATTTCACACAAAAAGAAGCCCTTAAAGCGAGGCTTTATTTATTATGATAGTGGATTATTCATGTAATTTAAGCCCCTACATGGTAAAATTGAAATGTATATAAAAGTATAATTTTATATTTCATGAAATTTTTTGCGGGGAATATACAATGGCTAGAATTAGTCTAGAGTCTTTAAACGATATTGATGGTTTTATTGCGGCTGCACTTGTAGATAGTGATAGTGGTTTATCATTAGCAGCAATAGGGAATGGTATTGATTTAGAGCTTGCAGCAGCAGGAAATACGGAAGTTATTCGTGCTAAACGTAAAACTGTTAAGGTATTAAATTTACAAGATCAAATTGAAGATGTTTTAATAACATTGGGTAAGCAGTACCACATTATTCGTCCATTAGAAACAAATGATAATTTATTTCTATACGTAGTTTTAGATCGTTCAAAGTCGAATTTAGCAATGGCTCGTCATGAGTTAAGAGGCTTTGAGAAAGGGCTAGATTTCTCTTAATCGAATTGCTGTAAATTTTAGAGCTCATCGAAAGATGGGCTTTTTATTATATTAAAATAACATATTGTTTAATTTAAGAAATTGAAAATAATAAGTTAATTTAAAAATTTAACTTTTCTTTGAAAAAATATTGAATTTGTGAGAAAGTGCAGTTCTAGTAAAATAATGAGAACTATAAGATGACACCTTTAATTAAAGTAGTCCTAAAAAGAATAAATTTTCGAATGAATACTTCAGTTATTATTGGACATCCAGCTGATGAATCATTTATCAAGTACCTTTTAAAATGGTTACATCAACATAATGAAGTTTTGATTGTTGAAGAGATAACTCAGTGGGCAATTAAAAATAATTGGTCAGAAAGCCATATAGAAGATATTGGATGTTGGGCGAAGAAAATTATAGAGGGTAAGCCAGTTACAACAAGATATGTGCCTTCATTTACAGAAAACTATTTTAGTGATTTATTAGTTGAAGCAAGAAATAGTCAATTATGATTTTATAAACCTTCAATAGGGCGTTTTGCACCTAAATTAATGTATATGTTTTCATTTGATATATTCTTAAAAATAATATGGAGTTGTGGTATGGTGAATTAATAGCAAGTGCTAATACCATGATTCAACTGAAGATCAGCTTGAAAAAATTGTGATAAAGATTGTATTTGTGGTTTTAGATGATTAATGCGGATGGCTAATTGCCTTATTTAAAAAAGTTATAGTTTTCACAAATACAACATTGCCGCAGAAAATATTTGATAACTTTTAGTTCTAACCTTAACGGATGGAAGCTATGAAATATTTTACAATACTTAGCTTGGTCTTATTATTTGGTCTAACTGCTTGTCAAAAGCGGGATACAGATACTAGTCAGCAAGATAAAGCAACATCTCCACACTCCATGGATAAAGATAAATAAAAAATCCCGCACATTGCGGGTTTTTTAATCGATGCAGACGACTACTTTTGGAAAAATAAGAAACGTCCACTGAAAATAAACCCCCGCTCTAAACCATTACCCAAGGTAAAAGAAAAATATTTAGAAGCAGAAGGGGATTTTGAACAATCTTTAAAAGTTCTTAAACTTAAATATGCAAAGAAATTTCAATTTAATTCGTTTAAGCATTAGCATTTTGACTTTCACTTTATTGAATGCTTACATAAGGCTTACATGGAATTCAAATATTAAAAAACCACTTAGGATTAATGCACCTAAGTGGTTGTTTTATTTGGTGGGCCCACACAGACTTGAACTGTGGACCAACGGATTATGAGTCCGCTGCTCTAACCAACTGAGCTATAGGCCCTGCATCAAATTTATTGATTTTAAATCAATAACTTGGAACAAGCGCAATATTAAACATGTTTTTCAAAATGATCAAGTATTTTTTAAAGTAGACGCATAGTAGACTGTAGAAAATAGCGTGATATATTGTTAAATACTGCGAATGATTGCGATTCTATATATGTCAGTACAAAGAGTAAAGCTAACTAAGTCATTTATTGATCAATTAGCATTAGTTCCTGCGATTTATAGAGATAGTGAATTAATCGGTTTTGCTGTGCGTGTAAATAGTAGTTATAAGACATACATAGTGGAAAAAAAGGTCTTAGGTAAATCTGTTCGGTCTACTTTGGGTCTACACGGAAATATAACGTTAGCTCAAGCACGAGAATTGGCTCGTGAAAAACTTTTGCAGATGTCACAGGGTATTAACCCTAATGATGAAAAGAAAAAGAAAGTTTCAGATGAAGATGATCGATTAGCTATTGAAAAACTTAAGCCAACAATGAAAGAAGCTTTTGACAACTATTTATCGATACGAGATTTAAAATCAAGAACTATTAGTGACTATACAATTGTGATTGAAAAATATCTAAGTGATTGGAAATCGATGAAACTAGATGATGTGTCAAGACGCATGATTCAAGATAAGCACTTTGAGCTTTCTAAAAATTCAAAAGCACAAGCAAACTTAGCGATGCGTGTATTTAGAGCAGTCTATAATTTCTCTTTAGAACATTATCTTGATTATAACGATAAGCCACTTCTGTCTGCTTACAATCCAGTTAAAACACTAAGTGCAAGAAAAGCATGGAATAAGATTAAAAGAAGAAAATCTCATATTAACGAGGAGCAGCTACCAGATAGGGTGCGTGCAATTTTTCAGTATGAGGATCGAGGACAGCATTTTGAGACCAATCGTGATTTTTTTACTAACAATAATACTTACAGGTTTACGCAGGGAAGCGTGTGAATCTTTATCTTGGGAAGATATTGATTTAAAGTATGGGTTTATTACATCAATTGATCCTAAAAATGGTGAACCAAATAGATTGCCAATGGGTGATTTTTTATTTGAACTGATGAAAATAAGAAGGAAATATATTCAAAGTATCTGGGTTTTTCCTTCTGCAAAATCAAAATCAGGACATATCGTTAATATCTCTAAAGTTCGATCAAAAATTAATGAGCTATGTGAAATTCAATTCACTTTTCAAGACTTGCGTAGAACTTTTGGCTCGATAGCTGAAAGCTTGGATTATGGTCACTATACAATTAAGAGACTTCTAGATCATAAAAAAGATGATGACACTAATGTCACAGCTGGACTTATTCAAGTCAGTGATAACCGTTTACGTGAAGCGATGAATGAAATAGAAAATATTGTTTTGCAGGGTTATAAAAAAGAATACATCCATAAATTTAAATCACAGTAAAAACCCACCGAAGCGAGTGGGTTTCATTAAATAGGGGGAGTGGGTATGAGGATATCTATCCCTGGGGTTTGATATATTCTTTAGGGTGGTCAATCGTTGAATATAGAAAGTTTTTTAAATTTTTTTATTGTTAACAATTGAGGTGAGTAATTTTAGTAAGCTATTTATTATTGATGAATTTAATATTTTTATAATGATTTGTTGGTTGATTTTAAGTATTGTCATTTTTTATTTTGTAAAAAATATAGATTTTTCTAAATTTCATTCATTAATAAAGTAAATCATTCCATAATGAGTTTTTTAGCTTAGTGTATATATTATCAATGTGAATAAAATTAGCATTGAAAGCTAAAAGAAAAACGCTTTAACGTTCCCTAAAATCAAGATAATACAACTTATGCGAAATACTTGAACTTAATTATTAATCATCAATATCTTATATGAAACCATGATTGAGTTCAGTGCACTAAAATATTTATTGTGACGATTTACGTTTGTGATTTGATCAACAGAATTAAAGCTGTTGGAGAAAGCCCTTTAGTGTGCTTTTGTATAATTTCAATTATTTTAAATTGAGTCGTAAATTTTAGGTAAACTTAATTTTGGAATGTTATATATTTCTTAATTTGACAGAACAGCTATTCGTTATTTTAATTTTTTGAGTGTAATTTAACCATAAATAAATGAATTTCATGTTGTGTTGAAAAAATATCAATTTTTATGACTATTTAAAGGTTATTGAACTCGATAAAATATCGTATTTAGAATTCTTGTATTTTATTATGTCAAGCAAACTCGAACGTAAAAAAATAAGTCTCCCAGAAGGTCATAACAAACTTCTTCTACATTCATGCTGTGCGCCATGTTCAGGTGAAGTTATGGAAACATTAATTGAATCGGATATCGACTTTTCAATCTTTTTCTATAATCCAAATATCCATCCTGTAAAAGAGTATGAAATTCGTAAAGAAGAAAATATTCGCTTCGCTGAAAAGCATAATATCCCTTTCATTGATTGTGATTATGATACTGATAATTGGTTTGTACGTGCAAAAGGCATGGAAAATGAACCTGAAAAAGGCATTCGCTGCACAATGTGCTTCGATATGCGCTTCGAGCGTACAGCCCTTTATGCCGCTGAAAATGGCTTTAACTTAATCAGTAGCTCATTGGGTATCTCTCGTTGGAAAGATATGAAACAGATTAATGATTGTGGACTTCGCTCAGCATCAAATTATGAAGGAATCACTTACTGGGATTACAATTGGCGTAAAAATGGTGGTGCAGTACGTATGCTTGAAATCAGTAAGAATGAAGAGTTTTATCAACAAGAATATTGTGGATGTGTTTATTCATTACGTGATACTAATCGCTGGCGTATGAGCCAAGGTCGTGACCGAATCAAATTAGGTGTTAAGTTCTATTCCAATGCCATGGATGACGAATGCTAAGCCTCATTCGCTAAATACCAGTTTTTCCAAGAACTGGTTCCACGTACTTCAATAGGTACGGTTGGGATCAGCTTATTTTTTAAAACTTCTGTTTGATTTACAGCTTTTGCCAAACGAGCTTTTATTGAATGAATACATTCACGATCACCAAACTCACAACGATCTAAAAATGTGCCACCGCATGGGCCATTTGCTAAGCCTTTAGGGCAGGTTTCAGGGCAAATATAGAGTGTTTCACCTAAGCGACATTGACCACAACTTTCACATCCTAAAACTGAATGCTTACTGAGTAATTCTGTTTTTAATAATACTTTTGAAACAAGTTTTTTACTCCAAAAAGAATGTTGGAATATCCATCTGCCTGCACCAAATCCTACACGAGATTTAAACATCACTTCATGCATAAAATGTAGATGATGATATTTCAAAATTTCAGTGGGTTGTGCAGGTTTTGAAAAATTGGATAATGCAGGGATAAATTCATGACCTGTCTTAATTTCCCACAACTCCGTCCAAATTTTTAGGTAAGCTTCCAAATCTAAATTTCGATATTGGTCAATATAATTCGCTAAGAGAGCTTGCTCTTCTGGTTTATGACACGCTGAAAGATGTATACCTGCAAAACCCAAATGTTGGCATATCAAAATTTGTATAGCACAGCGCAAATATATGTTCTCAGTACATCCATGCTGTTTCTCATGCTCAAGTACATTGAGCATATGTGGTGTAATCACAATTCCTGCCACTTGATGTTTCACTATATACTTTGCACGAGCCAAACTTAGTGGCATTACACAGGCTAAAACTTTTTGCTGGTATTGATGTTGACTCAGAAAATGTATTACTTGTTTTAAAGCATCAAGGTCATAACCCAATTGGGTAATAATAAAATCTGCACCGGCATGAAGTTTTTTATGTAATTTGAAATACTGTGCATCACGTTCAGCTTCATTATATTTAAAAGGATTAAATGCCGTACCAATACAAAATCCACCTTTCTGCTTAGCTTGTATAATCGCATTTACAGACTCCAAATAACGGGTTCGCTCATACTTTGCTATGCCATTTTCATGCAGTTTTAATTTATCACCTGTCAGTAATAATAAATTTTGTATGCCTTGTTGTTGTGTTTGATCTAAAAATTTCTCGAAATCTTTAATGTCTCGATTTTTACCAGCAAAATGCAGTACTTTTTCCACGTTTTTTGGGTAAAGTGCTGCTGCTTCTAATGGTGCAAGATCATCATCTGAGTGAACACGATCTGCAAAAGTAGCTAATGTAGGAAATCCAGCAATATTTTTTGCCATTGGATAAATATTATTCGTGCCAAGATATTCAACGAGTACACAAAATTGATGTTGAGAAAAATAATTGCAGAGTTTAGACATAGTTATGCTAGAAAAATGATCATAGAATTGAATTTGGAGCAGATTTAAGGTTCTGTCGCATTAATAAATTAAGTTTTCCTAAAATGAATATAATACACCTTATGCGAAATACTTGAACTTTATATTAATAATTAAAATCTTAAATGAGACTATGATGGGGTTCAGTGCATCATGGTTCTTTGTGATTAATTCACGTTCCACGACTATATTTATAAATTCTCTTAATCACAGGTAAGAGCTTGTAAATAGACAAACTGTAGAGCGAAAGTTGTTTGGGCAACACCTTTAGGGGGCTTCGTATAAGCGCCATTATGTTAATAGAGTTGTGCGCCATGCTCGCTGTAGCTCGAACATAGTAGCTTAGTGTTTTCGACTTGGAAGTAGTCTATTTCTAGTTCTCTGATTTATCTTGATATATCTAAACATGAGGCAGTTTGTGTATGTCTGAATCAGCTAAAGTATTTAATATTTTAATAGATCTTTTAATGACATAGCCTTCATCTGTACCTGTGATGATTCCTTTGTCCCAAGAGTGAATTTTAGTGGTCTGTTCAGTATCAAATTAAATCTCGCCATTTTCTTTTAAAACAACTTTCTTATTGTCTGCTGTGATAATTATGCTATCATTTAGTTAATTAAAGGTGATTTATATCACTGTTTCATTAAAAAATAAGAAATAATTTGCATTAATTTTATGCCAAATTCAGGTTCAAATCTTATAAATTTATAAAAAAAAGGTAAATCAATGGCTGGTGGCTCTCAAATTATTATTAATGAAAATGGTATTATCATATTTACGCCCGCGAAGTTTGAGGCTAAAGCTGAACAGCATCTTTTTGAAGGTGGTGAGCATGTATTAAGTGCACTACCTAAGCTACCTGTTTTAGGTGATAAAAATGACTATAATTTACGCTATCTCTTAAAAGATAAAGATATTATATCCAATCAAAAATATATTGCATTTCTTCCCAATGGTGAATCAGTCGAAGGCACTACAAATGAGCACGGCTATACAGAACTATTTAAGACAATACAGCCAGAAGATATTTCGATCCATTTATATAATAATGAACAGCTAGATATTGATTAAATATGACTATTTTCTACCCGTATGCATTGCTTGAAACAAACTTGAAGACTCGATTACTTAAATATAAATTATATATTTATAACACTGTAACAAACACAATCAAATCTCCGATCATGCTTACTGATATCGCTTTTAAAAAAGTTGGAGACAGTTTGTATCAAACTAAATGTATTCAGGTTGACAGTACAAAAATTGGATTAGAAAGTCTTAGGGATTGTGTAATCATTTTAGATTTATATCGTGTAACGGCTTCTGGTAAAGAAGTTCTTGTGATGAACCGTCACATTATTCCAGATAAAATTGAATCTTATATTTATCCAGATCATGCAAAAAATAAGAATATTCCGATCACAAAATACAAGGAAGCGACTTCATTTACGAAAATCGTCAAAGATGAAAAATCCCCAAATACTTTAGAGTTATCCTTAAACCGAAATCGAATTTTTCAGTGTATAGACCCTGGATGCAAGCCTGGAGAATCTAAAGATCCTTTTTCTAAGGCTCAAATTGAAGCAGGTTTGCAGGCAAGATTAAATGAACCATTTCCAAATCAAGATTCCACTTCATTATGTGGACCAGCAGCATACTTTTTTTGTTTAATTAATTTAAGTCCTGCTAAATATAAACTAGCAGTTAAACAATTGTGGGAGATAGGTCAAGCCCAAATTGGACAACTTGAAATTAAACCATCTCTGAATGGATGTAAGCGTGTAAAGAATTTTTATTTGAAGAATGGTGATCCCAAAATTCCTCCTATTGATTGGATTACACTTGCCAGTTTACGTGAATCTGAAAATATTAAGTAAGCGCTTAAAGATCCCTCCCAAGAGGTAGCAGGAATTACGACATGGGGAGAAGTCGATAATTGGTTTAAGAAGTCTGGTTTTAAAGGCGTAAAAAATATCCTTTTTACCTCAATGGTTACAATCCAAGTCTAATTAGTGAAATTAATCAATATGCTGGTGCAGATTATTATGTAATTACGCTAATATCAGCTAGTCTTCTTAGCAGTGGTAATAGTTCTGGAACGCAAAGCTTTCCAGACCATTGGATTGTTTGGACAGATAAATTAAGAGATACAAAAGGGCAGCCTATAACAAGTGCTTCAGATCCATATAAAACAGAAGTTAGACTAAACATGTTTACTTGGGGGGAAAATACTCAAAGATTAGGCAAAGGAATAACGTTGTATAATTTTGAAAAGAAAATATTTTTTGCATTAATTGTTAAAAAGGAAAAATTCTAATGAAAATTAAACTTGTCTTTATTTTTTCAATCTTATTAATATTTACTGGCTGTGGTAAAAAATATACGATTACTCCAGATATATTACCTACTGCTTATGTTAATCAAGAATATAAAAAATAGTTAGAATATCAGGGGGTAAGGTTATAGATCATTATGCTAAATTAGAAACTAATATTCCTGAAGATTTAGGAGTAACGGTTCAGCCCGTTGATGAGCTAGATGGTTATAACATTATAGAGATTAAGGGGAGCCCTAAATACAAAGGTGAATTTAAAATTCACATTTGGGCTGGATTTTATGCAGGGGGCGATGCAGAGATTGATAAAACATATACGTTTAAAGTTGAATAATAAAAAACCATAGTTAAATCGTTTAGTTACCGATACAAATACAAAATAAGAATTAGACCTCTTGCGTTAGTTAAAATTTAAACAGTGATGATCTTTGATTCATAAGGTATTGCATAAGTAAAAAATGACTAAAAACTATATTTACGCAAGAAGTATAATTTTGAAAAGAAAATATTTTTGAATTAATTGTTAAAAAGGAAAATTTCTAATGAAAATTAAACTTATCTTTATTTTTTCAATCTTATTGATATTTACTGGCTGTGGTAAAAAATATTCAATCACTCCAGATCGCTTACCTACTGCTTATGTTAATCAAGAATATGAGCAAACTATTAAAATATCTGGGAGTAAAGTTGTTGATCAATATGCTAAATTAGATACAAATATACCAAAAGATTTAGGAATTGTAGTTCAACCTATTAATAATTTAGATGGATATAATATTTTAGAAGTAAAAGGTACTCCGATATATAAGGGAAAATATACTATAACGATAAAAGCTGATTTTTTTGGTGGTGGGGGTGCTAACATTAATAAGACGTATACGTTTAAAGTTGAATAAAAAGTTTTTTGATATCTTTAAATTAAGAATTTCTAAAATCAACATAAAACAATTTATAGCAAGTAATTGAAATTTATATTAATAATTTGAATTTCAAATGAGAGCCATGATGGGGTTCAGCGCATCATTAATCTTTGTGATTAATTCACGTTTCACGAAGAATGCTTAATCAAATTCATAAAAACAAAACCGTAGAGCTAATGAGTAAAACTAAAGCAATAATTGTTAGATAGCTAGCTAGTTTATTTAATCTTTCGCCTTCTTTTTCTTTACTGAAAATTTTTGACAGCGGGTAATTCTTAATGGGTAGTTGACACCAAGGATACCAAAAGCATAAAAAACCCAAAGTTCGTAGGATGCTTTGTAAATTCACAGATTCAAATAAAGCTATCAAGCTAGTTCCAACGCAAAACAACCCTAGAAAAAATCCAAACCAAGATTTGATGAAGCGGTTGTCGTTAAAGTTTGTTGATAAATCGGTCATATTGTATTTTATAAAATGTTATTGAGAATCATTATTAATAATATCAGATTAACTATATTTTTGAAAAATAATTATTATCTAGATAGTTTAGGCATTTTATTATATCTCCTGTAATGCTCGTTTGTATGAATTCTCACTTAAACTTCAGCAACTCGTCATTAAGAAACTGGTTCAGGATTTCTTATAAGTGAAGCGCCGTGAGGTGCTTTATTTGTTTTCTATAGGCTAAATCGTGTAGCGCTTATTGAGAGAATAAGTATGGTGTAGCGATTATATCTTCTTCTAAATCCATCCAAGATATATAACCACTGGCAATGTCATATACCGCAGGAATCACTCGAGCATCTTGTTCAATTTTAGCCTGATGTTTTTCTAACGCGGCATTTAGCGATCTTGCTGTAGCTAGAGTGTGATTTTTAATAGAATCCTCTACGTTTCCATTGAGTACAAGATTATCATCAATTTGTGTGATGAGATCCTTTAAAGGGCCTTTCATTTTCTTGTTTTGGTGAGCGGCTGTTACAGCTCCACAGCAAGTATGGCCAAGTACAATAATCAAAGGTGTCTTTAGATGCTGTATCGCATATTGAATGCTTCCAAGAACCGATGTATCACTGACATTACCGGCATTTTGAATCACAAATAAATTTCCAAGACTTTGATCGAAAATAATATCAGGGGATACTCTCGAATCTGAGCAGCATAGAATCACAGCATACGGATCTTGGGCTTCAGACAATGTTTGTAAGTCGTGGTGTAAAACGTTATTCATTTTGTTTTGAATAAAGCGCCCATTTCCATCTTTTAAAATAGTGAGTGATTCTTGCCAAGTTTTCAATTGGTAAACCTCTTATGCCATTTAAATGCTGTCTGTAATAATTTTGGATATTTAAATTTATTGTTGATACCGTAACATATCATTTTTATTGTAATTATTTAAGGGTTAGAAAAATACGAGCACGTTATTATTTTTTCTTCGGGCATTTTGTGCCGTTTCCACCTGGTAAGCAATTTTTACACGTTTTTCTGACACGTTTCACTGTAGATCTAACAATATGCAATATATCAGCAGAGGTTACATCATTCACTTTTTTATCACCAATATGGCAGATCCAAAGGTTGCTGAGCTTTAAACAGGTTATGTCGGTAGTAATAATCCAAATTGGTCAAGTAAAGCATTTAAAAACAATGATTGATGCCCCTTTAAAAGCAATAAATTAAGATGTTTATGAGTGGGGAGAGTGTGGTTTTGATTTTGGGTTAAGACCACAAAATTTATCTGAAATATTGTCTGCTAGGTTCGTTGATATTTTAATAAAAAATCTGAAATTAATTTATATATAATGAATAAATATCAGATATTTTTTAATTTTACACACTCCAAGCATGTTTTAATATGCTTGTTCTTTTGATGTTGTTTATATCGTGTTTTTACGCCCAAAAAGTCTGACAGTCCCAACTTTAGCGCATGATTATCCTGAATGGCATAAGGGGCGGGAAAATTACGCCTTATGGTATATTGAAATTGAACATCCTGAATTAGTTGAATATTTAAATAAACTCAGAGTAATCTTTGAGTCTGATTTATTTCAACCCAATATTCGTCAGTTTCATATTACTTTATTTGTGTGCGGTTTTTTAAAAAAAGAGGCTGACACAATATTATCTCATCAGAAGAATACAGTAATATACAATGATGATTTTAGTATTGAGCAATTTCAGCAGCAGTATATGCAATTAAAAGCATTGAATTTAAAGCCGATTCAATTGAAAATAGGTAAAATTGATAGTTTCGATAGCGCACTTTTTGTTGAGGTTTTAGACACTGAAAATAGCCTAAGCAATATTAGACATCTTCTTTCACAACAAACCTTTGAACCTGCCGCTTTACATTATTGTCCCCATATTACCTTAGGTTTATATCGTTGCGAATTTCAAAGCGAATATCTGTACGAAAAAATTAGCCAGATTCCACAACAAAGTTTTAATATTGAAATTGAACATTTAACTTTTGGTTCTTATCAGGCAAAAGTTTTACAAGGGGAATTGTATCCCAATCAACATATTCAATTGGAATTAGGTCGTGAATAAACCTCAATACTTCATTTATCACAGGGATTTGTCATGTTGCAATTGATTTTGGGCGGTGCGCGTTCAGGAAAAAGCCGCTTAGCGGAGCAGACAGCAAAAGCATCTTTACAGTCTGTGATCTATATTGCGACAGCACAAGCGCGTGATGCTGAGATGGAAGAACGAATCGTGCATCATCAGGCACAACGTCCAAGTGAATGGCAGGTCATTGAAGAACCTTTATATTTAGCTGAATGTTTAAAGAAATACGATCAAGAAGGACAGCTTTTTTTAGTCGATTGTCTTACTTTATGGATAAGTAATTTATTGATTAATGAAGATAAAAATATACAGTTTGCACAATGCCAACAGTTATTGGCAGTTTTATTGACCTTAAAATCTGATGTGATTTTAGTCAGCAATGAAACAGGACTCGGTGTCGTACCGCTCGGTGAATTAACCCGAAAATTTGTCGATGAATCAGGGCGTTTGCATCAAGAGATTGGAAAAATTGCGAATAAAGTCAGTTTCTGTGTTGCAGGATTTTCCATGACTTTAAAAGATGAAATGAATTTTAAAAATGATCGATCAATGTAAAAGGAAAAATTTTGACAGCGTTAAATACAGTATATTGGTGGAATGAGGCTTGTGCGGTACCAAATCAAGCAATCAAACAACAAGCGGAAGATCGACAAGGACAATTAACTAAACCGACAGGCTCACTGTCTATTCTGGAACGTGTTGCAGTGCAGCTTGCAAGTTTACAAGCCAATGCAAAGCCAAATGTTGACCAGCCTTGGATTACCATTTTTGCAGGTGATCATGGGGTGATGGCGGAAAATATTTCGGCTTATCCGCAAGCAGTGACTCGCCAAATGTTACAAAATTTTGCTACAGGTGGGGCATGTATTAGCGTGATTGCTCGTGAATATGCAGCAAATTTACAAGTGATTGATTGTGGTTCTGTAGGTGAAGTTTATGATTATGTTGGTGTTGAGCGCCATTGCATTGTTGAAGGAACAGCAAATTTTGTAAAACAAGTTGCTATGACCGAAGCGCAATGTCTGCAAGCAATGGCTTTAGGCTCTGATAGTGCAAATCAAGCCTTTGCACAAAAAGCATCGGTTTATATTGCAGGGGAAATGGGCATTGGAAATACTTGCTCTGCATCAGCTGTTGCATGTTTCTTATTAAACGAACCTGCTGAGCAGTTGACGGGTGTGGGTACGGGTATCCGTGAAGAACAATTGATTCATAAGAAAAATATCATCAATCAAGCCATTCAGCTTCATCAAGATTATGTGCAACAGAATGCTTTTAAAGCCCTTTGCGCTGTCGGTGGATTGGAAATTGCAGCAATGACAGGCGCATATATCCGCTCTGCACAGTTAGGATTGCCAATTATTGTCGATGGTTTTATTAGTACAGTTTCAGCGTTACTTGCAGTACGTTTAAACCCTGAAGTGCGCCAATGGATGTTGTTTGGACATCAATCTGCCGAGTATGGTCATCGTAGATTATTACAAGAATTAGATGCCGATCCATTACTTAAACTCGATTTACGTTTGGGTGAAGGTAGTGGCGCAGGTGCATCATTAGGTCTGATCAAATTGGCATGTAGTTTACATAATCAAATGGCAACTTTTGCGGAAGCGGCTGTGATTGGTGAAAAAGTTTAATTTGCATATTGATCAATAAAGGCATTGAAACAGCATGAAACTTCGAATTGATCTGCTCAGACATGGCGAAACAACCTTAAGTCATACTTTACGAGGTTCAACAGATGATGCGTTAACGGCATTGGGATGGCAACAAATGCAACAGACCATCGATCAAGCGGTGCAACGTGCAGGCTCTATGCCTTGGCGACTATTATTTTCATCACCTTTACAACGCTGTGCAAAATTCACAGAGGCTCTAGTTGAACAGTTTGATTTATCGATGACACTCAATGCAGATTTGCAAGAAATGCATTTTGGTGATTGGGAAGGTACATCAACAGCACAAATCTATGCAGATGAACCTGAGCTCTTGGCAAATTTTTGGCAATATCCAACACAGTACAATGCACCCAATGGAGAGACATTAGCGCACTTTCAAGCACGTATTTTAAGTGGTTTAGCACAAATTTATCAGCAAATGAAAGTTCAACAGGCTGAACATGCATTAATTGTGACGCATGGTGGTGTAATTAAGTTGTTGAAATGTTTAGCGCTACAACAACCGTTAGATGACTTATTAAAAATGACCGCAGAACTTGGACAACTTAGTTGTTTTGAAGTTGATGTAGAGACTTTACAATTACAATTAATTGAAGCGGAACTTGTGCAAATGGCTAGTGAGGAGCAACTTCAATGATGCCATTTTGGATTGCAATGCAATTTTTAACGGTGTTCCCGATTCAGTTGAAGCAGATGCCATCGAAACAACAAAATGGTCAGTCTTTATTGTTTTATCCTGTAATTGGTTTAGGCATTGGACTTGTACTTTATACAATTGCACTTGGGTTGTCTGCTTTGCCATCTATGCTACTCAGTAGTTTAATTCTGGTGATTTGGATTTGGCTGACAGGTGGCTTACACCTTGATGGTTTAGCCGATACTGCGGATGCTTGGGTTGGTGGTTTTGCTGATAAAGAACGCACATTGAAAATCATGAAAGATCCCGCTTGTGGTCCTATTGGTGTGCTGAGTTTAATTATTGTCTGTATTTTAAAATGGTCAGCAATTTATGTATTGCTTGAGAAGCAATATGTACAGGCATTGATTTTATTTCCAATGCTTGGACGCCTTGTTCCATTATTCTTATTTTTAACAACAGATTATGTGCGTGAGAAAGGACTTGGCTCTTCTATTGCCAATTATATACCAAAAATGATATCAATCATTGTTGCTTGTTTGAGTTTAAGCTTGTTTACTTATTTTTCATGGCTTGGTCTGGGCTGCATAATTATCAGTATTCTCATCCTGCTGTATTTAAGACAGCAATTTATTCGTAGAATTGATGGGATTACTGGAGATACGGTTGGAGCGAGTATTGAACTTGTCGAAATGGCTGCTATTCTAAGTTTTGTTGTATTGAGTTTTTATATTTGAGCCTATTGAAGATAGAAAACTCATCTTTTTGATTGAAAAATAGACATCATATTTAGATATGTTAGAATTATGCTATTAATCAAAGTTGCTTTAGACAATGGAGTCAATATGACGACATTTACCACATACCCAAGCCATGCAAAACAACAGGATTTGGATAAAGTGCTTAATCCAAATTGTCGTGCAGTGCCTGACGTTGCTGTTTTAGCATTTTCTGATGCATTTAATACAGCTATTCACTCAGGTGAGAAGGTTTGTTACGTTAAAGATGGAATGTTGATTGAACAACAAAATCAGCATACTCATGTTGTTAAAAATGTATCTGATGCTTATGTTGTACCACAATTAAAGCATAGTGTATTTAAACGTAAGAAAAAACATGAGGTTGGCGTCTAGTTCATGCACCAACCCCGTATACGTATGTTTGCAGGTCCAAACGGTTCTGGAAAAAGTACAATTAAGGATTATTTGACAGTTCAGCAAATTGGTGCGTATTTAAATGCGGATGAATTAGAAAAAGTTTTATTTCGTACACATATTTTAGATTTAAAAGAATATCATCCTGATTTATGTGCTGTTGCACTTGTCGATTTTTTATATCAAAAAAGTAAGAAAAAAGACCATCAAGTTGTTCCATTATTAGAACGTAACCCCACAATCAAAGGGCAGAGTATTATCTTTCAAAGGCAAGAAGTTGATTCTTATCTTGCAGCAAGAATCATTGATTTCATTCGTCATGAATTTTTAAGGCTAAAAATAAGTTTTACTTTTGAAACGGTGATGTCTCATATCAGCAAAGTTGAGTTTTTGCATGATGCGAAACGCCATGGATTCAAAACTTATTTATATTATGTTGCGACAGTAGATCCTGAGATTAATATCGGGCGGGTACATTATCGTGTGAAAATGGGTGGTCACCCCGTACCTGAACAGAAAATTAGAGAGCGATATTACCGCAGTTTAGATTTATTAATGCAAGCTGTTGATCATACAGACCGTGCATATATTTTTGATAATTCAAGTCATGGTGAAAAAGCATCATTTCTTGCAGAAATTGAACATGCAGAAGTCTTGAAACTTAATCCAATCGTGGAACGCTTTCCGAAATGGTTTGTAGATCGGGTTCTGACAGAATTTACTTGATTTGATATTTCTGAATGTTTCCTCAACATAACATGTGTTTAGGTGAAATATTCAGGTTTTAAATGAGCTTTATTTAATATCTAAAATAATATATTATAAAAACATATATTGTGTCGAGTGTAGAACATGCACGATTTTTTAATCGCATTTTTTGGTGGATTGCTCTTAGGTGTGGCTGTAATTGGCTATCTTTTTGTGAATGGTCGTATCACAGGTATTAGTGGCATGGTGGCTCAGATTTTAAGCTTTAAATCGTTAAGCCAAAACCCTGCAACTTGGTTTATTTTAGGGCTGATTGTGACACCATTTATCTATGGACTATTTATACAGCCTGACATCATTATGAGCTCTAATCCGTGGTTACTGATCATTGCAGGGCTATTGGTCGGTTTTGGTACTCGTTTAGGTTCAGGTTGTACAAGTGGGCATGGGATTTGTGGTATGAGTCGTTTATCGGTACGCTCAATTGTTGCAACGTGTACGTTCATGCTTGCAGGCTTTATCACAGTATATGTGATGCGCCATGTGTTAGGAGCAATGTCATGAAAAATGTATTTGCTTTTATTTTCGGTTCGATTTTTTCTGTAGGATTAATGCTTTCAGGTATGTCGAATCCTGAAAAAGTCTTGAGCTTTTTAGATTTATTTGGTCATTGGGATCCAAGTCTTGCTTTTGTAATGATGGGTGCTATTGTCGTGGCTTTTATTCCATTTCAAAAAGCCATCAAAAAACCTGTAACATTGTTTAATGAGCCAATGGATTTACCTGTCAGTACTCAAATCGACCGTCGTCTAGTTATAGGTGCATTTATTTTTGGAATGGGATGGGGTATTGCAGGGATCTGTCCTGCACCTGCATTCACCTTAATCGGTTTAGGTCATTACGACGGATTGTATTTTATTATATCGATGTTTATGGGTATGCTTATTTACCGTAAAGGGCAGAGTCAATCATGAATCCACAGGTTAAGTCATTTTTTGATGAAAATACCCATACTTTTAGTTATGTCGTGGCTGATCCAATCAGCCACCATTGTGCGATTATTGATAGTGTATTGGATTATGATGCAGCTTCAGCAACGACCAAGACGCACCACGCGGAAGCCATAATTGCATATATTCAACAACAGCAACTGAATGTGCAATGGATTCTAGAAACGCATGTACACGCAGACCATCTCACAGCATCGCAATATTTAAAACAACAACTTGGTGGAACAATTGCTATTAGTGACAAAATTAAAGGTGTTCAACAAACATTTGCTGATATTTATCAACTTGATTTGAAGTTGATCAATGCCCATCAGGCTTTTGATCATTTTTTTCAAGATGGTGAACATTTTAATATTGGTGAAATGGATGCCTATAATATTGCCACGCCGGGTCATACACCTGCATGTTTGAGCTATGTGATCGGTGATGCTGTATTTGTCGGGGATACCTTATTTATGCCTGATTATGGCACTGCACGCTGTGATTTCCCAAAAGGGAGTGCTTCGCAATTATTTGATTCAGTTCAGAAGTTATATGAACTGCCGAATGAAACACGGGTTTTTTTGTGTCACGACTATTTACCTGAAAGCCGCAAGCAGTATATTGAGCAGACCGATATTCAAACGCAAAAATCGGAAAATATTCACATTCGTCAGGGAGTAAATAAAGCTAATTTTGTCAGCATGCGTGAGGAACGTGATGGGACATTATCAATGCCTAAATTGATTTTACCTGCCATTCAAATCAATATGAATGCAGGGCGATTTCCTGAAGCTGAAAGTAATGGGATTCGCTATTTAAAATTGCCATTGAATTATTTTAAATAATTGCTTTTAAATCGTTCTATTGGTCTTGAAGAAGCGACAAAAAGAGATAAGTAGTACTGCTAAATAATTAAGACGTTATTATTTAAAATCCCTTCATTCCAGCCTTCTCCCTTGTTGGGAGAAGGGGCTTTTACGCTTAGTTTGAATGTTGAAAAAACCAAGCTTACTCAAGGAGTTTATTGATATCTTTAGGGAGTCCTTGCATGCTTTCAATTTCACCTTTATTGTTTTTCCATACCAAAGCGGGTGTTGCATAGAATCCGTATTTATCAAGTAAGGCAGTATTGGCATCCAATTGATCAGACAAATTTTTCGGAATATTGGTCATTTCTTTAATTTTATTTTTGCCATTCGATTGGTTAAATAGCTTAAATGTTTCAACAGGATTGGCACTTTGCAATAAAGTCGCCGCTTGTCCTTTACTGCTCGGACGAATGACACCGACCATGATATGACGTAATTGAACTTTACCTGACTCGACCAATGGGCGAGCTTTTTGCCACATAGTATGACAATACGGACAGTTGGCATCATTAAATACATAAACAATTTTTTCTGCATTGTCTTGACCGTCTTGAATCCATGTCGATTTTTCTAAAGACTTCCAAATTTCATCAAGAACTGCACCTTTGACATGGGTGTTGATGGCTTCTTCACTCAAATTTTTACCTGTAGAATTGTAAAGATCGCCGACTACATAATATTTTTGATCTTTAGAAATAAACACAGTCGATGGATATTCATCTTTATAACCCGTCCAACCAATCAAGCCCTCAGGTGCATCTATTTGTTTAACAAAGGTATAACCTTCTTTGGTGAGGCGTTCTTTAATAGGGTTGGCATCAACAGCAAAGCTCATTTGTGCCGCAGAAAATGCCATTGCACTTAGGCAAAGCATTTTGATTTTGGTCATCAACATAGCGTCATTCTTCCTTTATATTCACTCGGATTTGTTTAATCTTTTGATTCAGCGATGCGTGCGTGAGCTCACCCATATGTGAGGCAATCAGTTTGCCTTGAGCATCAAAAAATAAGGTTGAGGGCAAACCAAACATTCCCGTTTTTTCGGCAGTTTGACCTTGAGGATCAAGTAAGACATTACTTAAGCCTTGGGCATGATTTTGTAAATATTTTTCTATTGTAGTTGCATCTTCACCTTGATTAATCAAGACAAATTCAACATCAGGATGATTTTTCTGAGCCTCTAATAGCACTGGCATTTCACGTCGACACGGCGGACACCATGTTGCCCATAAATTAATCACGGTCGGCTTTCCAGTAAATTGACTCAGTGCAATCGGCTGCTGATTCAACGTTTGTAGATTGAAATCAGGGTATTGTTGATATTTCATTTGGACTTGATCTAAAAGTGCAAACCCACCGAGATTGAGCATGCTGAAACTGAGCAGTAAAATGGCGAGAAATTTTTTGGATAAGGGTTTATTTTTCCAAATGATCCATGCAAAAGCTACAACTATGCCAGTATAGAGATGAAAGCCTTTGTCTTGGATTTTAATTATTTCCATTGGATGAGCAAGATAGCTGTCGAGATGAAATAAGATAAAACTAACTCTTGCTGACAAAAGTGCAATTAAAACAGCATTCCAAATGCTATCTTTAAACTCTTGCCATTGTGCAGTTGTGATTTTAAATTTTGGGAATAAAAATTTCCCTAGCAGTAAACTGAGCACTAATGCGATGATGGGGATAGCAAGTCCCCAAGGAAACATGATCGGTCCTAAATGGATTTCCTGTACAGTCAACATCATTTTTTTTGTGCCGACTGTAACTGTTTGATTAATTGTGTTGCACTGAATGTCCCTGTCAAACGTAAAGCACGTTGCTCAGTACCATTGGCTTGTAAAATAAGCAACGTTGGAGGTCCTAAGATTTCCCATTCTTTTAAAATCAAGTCTTGTGACTCGTTGTAGTTGGTCAAATCGAGTTTGATGAGGGTGAAATCCTTGAGTGCAAATTGTACATCAGTACGAGGAAAGACTTCTTTTTCAATAGGTTGACATGCCACACACCAATCGGCATAAGTGTCAATAATGATCGGTCGGTTAAGTTCAGAAGCATGCACAAGTGCTTGTTTTAACTCGGCTTGAGTGGTGACTTTTGTCCATTCTAAGTGCATTGCATCACTATGTTGAACTTGGTATGCCTGAATACTTTCTCGGATATTCCATCCTGAAGCAAGTAAACAGATCGCAACGATAGCTAAAAGTAAAAATTTATGAGTTGCTTGAATGACTTGACGTAAATTGACGATTAAATAACTACAAAGTGCTAAGCAGAGCACAGCCAATAGCGCAAAATATGCAGTAGATGGCAACATTGGACGAATGAAATAGACCGCGAGCATCAGCATCAAAAAGCCGAAAGCAACTTTGACTCTATCCATCCACATACCTGGTTTAGGCAACCAACGAGAACCAAAAACACTTGCAACAAACAGCGGTAAGCCAATACCTAACCCTAAAATAAATAAGTACAGCCCGCCGAGGAAAGCATTGTGTGATTGAGAAACAAACAGGAGTGCACCTGCAAGTGGGGCACTCATACATGGGCCGACAATGAGTGCAGATAATGCACCCATAATTCCTGCGCCAATAATCGTGCCGCCTTGTTGTTTATCTTGTAGTTTGCCAAGTTTATTCATTAAACCTTGCGGTAAATTGATTTGATATAAACCAAATAAATTCAATGCCAGAGCGACAAACATAATAGCGAAAATTGAAATGATAATTGGGCTTTGGAAAATGCGTTGGAAACTATAACCAATTTCAGCAACCACAATACCCATGATGCTGTATACCAATGCCATGCTAATCACAAAACTCAGGGCAATGGCAATGGTTTTATAACCTGTTGCTCGTTGTACTAAAATACCCGATAGAATTGGAATGAGAGGCAGTGAACAAGGTAAAAATGCCAATAAAATACCGAGTAAGAAAAAGACTAATAAATTTAAAAATAAAGAATCTTGCGATAAAAGCTTTAAAAACGATTGATCGTCATTCAATTGTAATGACGTTGTAGGCTCATTGTGAGTGAATTTTGGATTCAACTCAGTTGTAATGACAGTGCTTGCAGCATTGACTGTAGAACTTTGTATTGCATCGTTAATGCCTGAATTGACTGCTGTTTCATCAACTTGAGTCGTTATATTGACTTCTGATGCTACTGAGTCTTGTACAGGTATTTCAGATTTTAATAGCTTCTTTTGATCAGGCTTTTTTTCCGTTACTGTGACAGCATCATCTTGCGCTGTTGTAGGTGCCGTGATGAGTTTTTTATCAGTCGATTGATTTAGGCTCAGTAACCCACCACGTTGTGAAGTAGCCTGTTGTGGAAATAACCCATCTGCATCACTTTTAATAGTCTTATGTTGTAAAGGATAGCAAAGTCCATCTTCTGAACACCCTTGCCAAGACACTTTATAGTTCGCATTAGGCTTGACTGCAATTTGAGTGAGCACTTGATTGTAGTGAACATTGGTCACGCCAAAAGTGGGATCATCTTTTTCATGCCCTGCAGGCAATTTTAGTTTTATGGGAGTATTATTGACAGTTACTTTGAATTGATCGTGGTACAGATAATAGTGTGGTGCAATGCTCCATTTTAGCTGTGCACTTTGACCGTCGATTGATTCTGCTGAAAATTGAAAAGCCTGATCAGGTGGTAAAAAGCTTTCATTGGCAAATACAGACGTATTCAAACTCAGAATAGAAAATAGACACAGATTTAAAAATACACGCAAAGCATTATTCCCAACAGTTTCACTTTTAATATTATGATCAATGCAACTCGAGATTAGAACCATATAAACAGTTTTGTTTGTAATATTATGTAGATAGATAAAAAATGTATTGATAGATATGGACTTAAATCTATTCAGAGTACCGTAACACGCTGAATAGATACGCTTATCTTAAAATATAGGTGAGGGGGAAGGATTAACTCCTAAATGATCAATCCTTTGTCATATTTAAGCGCAGTGTTGTTGCCAATACGCATTGGCATAATTTGATGGATTATGTCGCTCTAAAATTTGCCCAACATTGTGGCTCGCTTGCATTAATGCAGATAGATCAATACCTGTTTTATAACCCATTTTCGATAGTAAATAATATAAGTCTTCCGTTGATATATTCCCTGATGCACCTTTGGCATAAGGGCAACCGCCAAGACCTGCAATGGAAGAATCAAAAATACGAATGCCTTGTTGTAAAGACTGATAAATATTGGCAATCGCCATACCATAAGTATTGTGGAAATGTCCTGCAAATACAGAAACATCCATTTCAGCAAAGCAAGCATCCCAAACCGCTTTTACACGGTCAGGTGTTGCTGTTCCAATGGTTTCACCTAGGGAAATTTCATAACAACCTAAATCGAGCAAGCGTTTGGATACAATAGCAACTTCTTTAGGGGCAATTGCACCCTCATAAGGGCAATCGACCATACACGATACATAACCACGTACTTTTACGCCGTGTGCTTTGGCTGCGCTCATTAGATCTGCAAATTTTTCAAAGCTTTCATCAATACTGCAATTGATATTTTTTTGCGTAAAGCTTTCAGACGCTGCGGTAAAAACAGCAACTTCCTTGCAACCTACGGCGAGTGCAGACTCAAAACCTTTCAAATTTGGTGTTAATAAACTAAAACTCACATCAGTATCTTTTGAGAGTTGGGCAAATAGTTCATCACTATGCGCCATTTGCGGTACCCATTTTGCTGAGACACATGAGCCGACTTCAATATTTTTAAGACCTGTTTTGACTAAATCTAAAATCAGATTTTTGCGATCATTAAGCGTGAGTGGTGTTTTTTCATTTTGCAGACCATCTCGTGGGCCAACTTCAACAATTTTGACAAACTCATTTGTTCTCAGATCACTCATGCCACTTCCTCCGTAAGCGCTTGAAACTCGACAAGCTCATCGCCCGCTTTGACTTGGTCACCGACTTGGAAGTAACTACTGATGACCATACCATCTTGTGGTGCACGAATGGCATATTCCATTTTCATTGCTTCAAGTGTTAGTAAAACGTCATTCTTTTTCACTTGAGCGTTGGCATTGACCAAAACTTGAGTAATTACACCTGGCATTGGTGCAATTAAATTGGCATCGTTACTTTCTTGATCATCCGCATTAAAATTTTGTTGTGGATAAGCAAATTTAAAACTTTGACCCTTTTGGAAGATCGTCAAAGCTGTAGCACTAGGGCTGAATGCAATTTTATTTTGTTTTCCATCAATATTGATGTATAAGGTATTTTTGTCTAAAAGCTGTCCTGAAACAGAAAATTGTTGTCCATTTAAATGGGCAGTAAAACTAGCTTGATGAGGACTCACGCTGACTCTTGGACTAAAACTGGTCGTATGTAACTGTTCATTGCGTTGAAGTTTAACGGGATAGCTTGTATTGACATTTAAACGCCATAAAGACTGCGTTTGCCATACTGGATTATTCGCCATTTGGTTTTTTGAAAAGCGGGTTAATAGCTCGATGAATGTTGCCGAAATAATCAGTTCGGGTGTTGTTTCAATTTTGGGTTTGAGTAAAATGGCTTCTTCACGCTGAATGAGATTGGTATCTAACTGCGCATTTTTAAAGGAATCGCATAAAATAATACGGTCTAAAAAGGCAATATTATTGCCTAAACCATCTACGTGGAATTGACCGAGTGCATGATGCATTTGCACCAATGCTGCTTCACGGTTTTCGCCCCAAACAATCAGTTTTGCAATCATTGGGTCATAGTAAGTGGTGATTTCATCACCCTCAATAATGCCACTATCGACACGGACATATTGATTTTGCTCAGGATAATGTAAATAGTTGATTTGACCAATTGCGGGTAAAAAGCCTTTTTCAGGTTCTTCAGCATAAACACGAGCCTCAATAGCATGACCGTGAATTTTTAATTCGTGTTGTTGTTTTGGTAAAGTTTCACCATATGCGACACGAAGTTGCCATTCGACTAAATCTTGCCCAGTGATCATTTCCGTCACAGGATGTTCAACTTGTAGTCGAGTATTCATTTCCATGAAATATGCGGTACCGTCCTGTTCTACAATGAATTCGACGGTGCCTGCACCGACATAATCAACTGCTCGCGCCGCATCAATCGCAGCCTGACGCATTGCCTCAAGTTTTACTTCTAACATTAGTGGTGCAGGGGCTTCTTCTAACACTTTTTGATGGCGACGTTGTACCGAGCAATCACGTTCAAATAAATGCACATAGTTACCATGTGTATCGCCAAAAACTTGCACTTCAATATGACGCGGCTGTATTACGTAGCGTTCAACCAAAACATCATCATTACCAAAGCTCGAATTTGCTTCACTTTTACATGATGCCAAAAGGCTCAAGAAGTCATCAGTATGTTCAACCAAACGCATACCTTTACCACCACCACCTGCACTCGCTTTAATTAAAACAGGGTAGCCTATACAATCGGCCTGTTGTTTTAAAAATACAGGGTCTTGATTTGTACCATGATAGCCTGGAGTTAATGGTACACCTGCTTTTTCCATTAGTGCTTTAGAAGTGGCTTTCAAACCCATTGCTAAAATAGCCGCAACAGGTGGACCAATAAATGTAATGTTATTGTCTAAACAGCTTTGAGCAAATTGATCATTTTCAGATAAAAAACCATAACCAGGATGAATTGCTTGAGCACCTGTGGACAGTGCAGCCTGAATAATACGATCTGCTTGTAAATAACTTTGCGTTGCAGGTGATTCACCAATATAAATGGCTTCATCGGCAAGCTTGACATGCTGTGATTGTGCATCAGCATCTGAATATACCGCCACTGTCGCAATACCAAGTTTTTTTGCAGTACGAATTACACGACATGCAATTTCACCACGGTTAGCAATTAAAATCTTTTCAAACATATTCTTGTCCTTATTCTTGTGTTGCTAATGTCTTAATCCATGACGGGCTGTGTTTATTTAAAAATGCGTTTAGGCCATCTTTGGCTTCTGAGCCTTGACGAACATGAGCAATATGCTGAGCCGTTTGTTGTAACAAATCTTCATTCTGTTCTTGCCGCTCGACCATTTGAATCAGTTGTTTTGACGATGCCTGAGCCTGTGGCCCACCCAGTAAAAGTGCTTGTGTAATTTCATTAACTTTTACATCAAGTTGATCTGCCGTAACCACCTCATGTGCAAGTCCAATATTTAAGGCTTGTTGCGCTGAAATACGTTCTGCGGTCAAAAAGTAACGTGAAGCTTGATGTGTGCCAATCGCACGAATGACATAAGGACTAATAGTAGAGGGGGCTAAGCCAAGTCGCACTTCCGAAGTGGCAAATTTAGCTTCCTCACTTGCCACACAAATATCACATGCTGAAGCTAAACCCATGCCACCACCAAAGGCAATACCGTGTACACGGGCAATGGTGGGTTGTTTCAGTGTTGCAAGGGCTTGTAACATTTTTGCAAGCTTTAAAGCATCTGCTTGGTTGTCTGACGCTGATGCTTCACTTTGCGCTTTCATCCAATTGAGGTCTGCACCTGCAGAGAAACTTTTGCCTCGTCCTGCCAAAATTACTACACGAATATCATCACGCACATTGAGTGCATCAAAAGTTGCATGCAGTTCTGCAATGACTTGAGTATTGAACGCATTATGTAATTCGGCACGATTAATCCACACGGTTGCAATCTGATCATGTTGTTCAATTTCAATAAATTGATGGTTCATGGTTTGATAACTCATTGTTTGCCCCTTACATACGGAATACGCCAAATTTGGTTTCTTTGATGGGTGCATTCATGGCAGCCGAAAGACTTAAGCCAAGAACTTGACGAGATTGAGCTGGGTCAATGACACCGTCATCCCAAAGTCGAGCAGAGGCATAATAAGGATGACCTTGTTTTTCAAATTGATCACGGAAAGGTTGTTTAAATTGATCTTCTTGTTCCGTAGACCACTGTTCACCTTTTGCCTCAATTTGATCACGTTTTAATGTAGACAATACACTTGCCGCTTGTTCACCACCCATGACTGAAATTCTTGAATTCGGCCAAGTCCATAAAAAACGTGGTGAATATGCACGACCACACATACCATAGTTACCTGCGCCAAAAGAACCGCCAATCACTAAGGTCAATTTGGGTACATTCGCTGTGGCAACTGCCATGACCAGTTTGGCGCCATTTTTAGCAATGCCTTCATTTTCGTACTGACGACCGACCATAAAGCCAGTGATATTCTGTAGAAAAAGCAGGGGAATATTTCGCTGTGCACACAGTTCAATAAAATGTGCGCCTTTTTGTGATGATTCTGAAAATAAAATACCGTTATTGGCAATAATACCGACAGGCATACCATACAGTTTGGCAAAACCTGTAATAAGGGTTGTGCCGAAACGAGCTTTAAATTCATCAAAGCGTGAACCATCGACAATACGGGCAATGACTTCACGAATATCAAAGGGTTTACGTGAGTCGCTTGGCACAACGCCATACAATTCTTGTGCATCGAACAACGGTTCTTCAATATTATGATTCGCTTGATGCGGTGTCTTATTTAAATTGGCAACAATATTACGGGCAATGGCAATTGCATGTTCATCATTTTCAGCCAAATGATCGGCTACACCTGAAAGGCGAGTATGGACATCACCACCACCCAAATCTTCGGCTGTGACAACTTCACCTGTGGCCGCTTTAACAAGGGGTGGCCCACCTAAGAAAATAGTCCCTTGATTACGAACAATAATGGTTTCATCTGACATAGCAGGGACATAAGCGCCGCCTGCGGTACAGCTACCCATGACTACTGCAATTTGAGCAATGCCCATGCTAGACATACGCGCTTGATTGTAAAAAATACGCCCAAAATGGTCACGGTCAGGAAAGACCTCATCTTGCATTGGTAAATAAGCACCGCCTGAATCGACCATATAAATACACGGTAAATGGTTTTGTTCAGCAATTTCTTGTGCACGTAAATGTTTTTTCACAGTCAAAGGGTAGTATGTTCCACCTTTGACCGTTGCATCATTCGCTACGATCATACAAGTAATGCCATTGATCTGACCAATCCCCGCAACAACACCGGCAGCAGGAACGTCATCTGTATAGACGTTATAAGCCGCTAATTGTCCAATTTCTAAAAAGGCCGTTCCTGCATCGACCAATTGATCAATTCGATCACGTGCTAAGAGCTTGCCACGTGAGAGGTGTTTTTGACGGGCACTTTCACCACCACCAAGGGCAATATGTTGTGCTTTTTGTTTTAAATCATCGACCAATTGTTGCATCGCTATTTGATTAATTTTGAAGTCTTCACTTCGAATATTGATTTTACTGTGTAGTTGGTTCATACAAAACATCCCTGTCATTCTGCGTTTTGATGTGCTTTGTCACTATTTTTTACATTAATTTTAGATTTATCGAGTTTCATTAAACAGTTCACGACCAATCAACATACGACGAATCTCTGAAGTTCCTGCGCCAATTTCATATAATTTAGCATCACGCCAAAAACGCCCTGTGTCATATTCATTGATATAGCCATTACCACCTAGGGCTTGAATGGCTTCACCTGCCATCCATGTTGCTTTTTCTGCAGAATATAAAATGGCGCTCGCTGCATCTTTACGTAAACTGCGTACATGATTGCCTTTGTCACAGGCTGCACCTACGGCATAGACTAAGGCTTTACATGCCAACCAAGTCGAATACATATCTGCAACTTTGCCTTGCATCAGTTGGAATTCACCCAATGATTGTCCAAATTGTTTACGGTCATGAATGTAAGGAATGACGACATCTAAACAGGCATCCATAATGCCTAAAGGACCTGCACTTAAAACAGCACGTTCATAATCGAGTCCACTCATAAGGACTTTTGTACCATTACCTACACCACCTAATACGTTTTCCTTTGGTACTTTTACGTTATCAAAAAACAACGGGTAGGTATTTGAACCACGCATACCGAGTTTGTCGAGGTGAGAACCATGACTAAACCCAGCCATGTCTTTTTCAATTAAAAATGCAGTCATGCCTTGAGCACCTGCGGTTAAATCAGTTTTAGCGTAGACCACCAGAACATCTGCATCACCACCATTGGTAATCCACATTTTTGAGCCGTTGAGAATAAAATGATTGCCGTGATCATCGGCATGAAGTTTCATGCTGACCACATCTGAGCCTGCGTTCGGTTCAGACATTGCCAATGCTCCGACAAATTCACCTGAAATTAGTTTTGGTAAAAAACGTTGTTTTTGTTCTTCGTTACCGTTGCGGTTAATCTGATTGACACACAAATTTGAATGAGCACCATAAGACAAGCCAATGGCAGCAGATGCTCGTGAAATTTCTTGCATGACTATGATATGCGCCAAATAGCCCATATTGGTGCCGCCATACTGTTCGCTGACGGTCATGCCTAATAAACCCATATTGCCAAATTTTTGCCAAAGCTGTTTTGGAAAGAAATTGTCTTGTTCGACTTGGCGTGCAATTGGTAAAATTTCTTTACTACAAAAATTTGCAACTGAATCACGCAGTGCAATTAGTGTATCATCTAGTCCAAAATCAATACTTTGTAGATTCATTTATACTTCATCCTTGAGTTTATATTTGTTGTTTCATGCACGTTTTTTGTTGTGCTTGAAACTACCATACCGATATTTTTCAAAAAAGTGAATAGAAATTCAAAAATTGATTTACAATTCATTTTAATTGTTTGAGAATGCAAATATGAGTTATAAACGATCAACCTTGATGCAAGAGCGCATGCAACAAAATCGCCAAACGATTTTGTTATCGGCACGAGAGCTGATTGCTCAAGGTGGTTTTAAAGATGCACAAATCCAAGCCATTGCAGATCGAGCAGGTGTGTCGAGTGGTTTGGTTTATCGGTACTTTGACAGTAAAAGTCAGGTGTTAGTTGAAGTATTGTCTGCGGCAATTTTGCTTGAAGTGGAGATTTTAAATCACATTGCAGCAGGGTCGCTCAGTCCCGTACAGAAGCTACATAAGGCGGTTACGACTTTTGTAAAGCGTGCAATGAATAGCCCACAGCTTGCGTATTCGCTGATGTTTGAACCTGTAGATCCATCGATTGAACATGAGCGATTTCGTAGTAAGCAACTGATTAAACAAAGCATTAAAGAAATTTTAGCCGAAGGAAAGGTAAGTGGTGAGTTTGGTTTTGAAGATTTAAATACAGCGGCATTGTGTGTTGTTGGTGCTATGACGTTTGTTGTGATTGAACCTTTAAATCCCTCACGTAATGTAATGTTTGATGAGGCTTATAAAGATTATTTTGTGAAACAGATTGCTGATTTTTGTCTTAATGCGGTCAAAACTGAGGAGGGAAAATAATTAGTTAAATGAAGTAAAGACCGTTTTAGCAGTTTGGATGCGTTAAATATAAACGAGTGAAACAAAGTAATCGCGAAAAAATACGGAAAGTGAAACAACAATTATATTGAAGTGAACAATCAGAATTACAAAGAATCAAGGAGTATGATTCAATGTCGCAATTACGGTTAAGCTATGCCTATGGTGCAAGCAGTCAGCCTCTTGTTGGTATGACAATTGGCGCAAAATTTGATGAAGCCTGTCAGCAATATGCTGAACAAGATGCAGTGGTGAGTCTGCATCAAAATATACGACTGAATTATCGGGAGTTACAGGCACAAGTCAATGCCTTTGCTTGTAACTTATTAAAATTAGGTCTGAAAAAAGGAGACCGTTTAGCAATTTGGTCTCCTAATTGTGTGGAGTGGACGATCACCCAATTTGCTGCATTCAAAGCAGGCATTATTTTAGTCAATTTAAATCCAGCTTATAAAAGCAATGAACTTGAATACGTTTTAAATAAAGTATCGTGTAAAGCTCTAGTGATTGCATCAACCTTTAAAACCACCGATTATCAAGAAATTCTCTATAAAATTGACCCCGAACTTACTAAAAATAGCTCATCTAAAGTACTCAATTCAGTGCGTTTACCACATTTAAAATGTGTGATTAAAATTGATGAGCACGTTCAAAATGGCATGCATCGATTTAGTGATTTACTCACAACACCGACAGTACAACAATTGGCTGAATTACAAAGGATTTCTACAAGTTTACAGTTTGATGAAACCATTAATATCCAATTTACTTCAGGCACAACGGGTAGCCCCAAAGGCACAATGCTGACCCACAATAACATTTTAAATAATGGTTATTTTGTCGGTGAAGCAATGCACTTAACCTCGAAAGACCGAGTGTGCATTTCTGTGCCATTGTTTCATTGTTTTGGCATGGTTATGGGCAATTTAGCCTGTATTACACATGGTTCAGTGATGATTTATCCTGCGGCAGTTTTTAATCCTCTAGCGAGTTTAAAAGCGATTGAGCAGGAAAAATGTACAGCAGCCTATGGTGTTCCAACAATGTTTATTGCCATGCTTGAGCAAGAAGAATTTGATTCCTTTGATTTAAGCAGTTTACGTACAGGCATTATGGCGGGCAGCCCGTGTCCAAAAGAAATTATGCAACGTGTGATTGATCGTATGCATATGCATGAAATTACCATTTGCTATGGAATGACCGAAACAGCGCCTGTGAGTGCACAAAGTTCAACAGAAGACCCTGTCGATTGTCGTGTGGGTACAGTTGGGCGAGTACATCCACATTTAGAAATCAAAATTGTCGATGAAGAAGGTAAGGTTGTACCCCGTGGAAAGCTTGGTGAACTGTGTGTGCGCGGTTACTCGGTCATGCTCGGCTATTGGGAAGATGAGGATAAAACCCGTGAAGTGATTGATATTGCCAAATGGATGCATACGGGTGACATTGCTGAAATGGATGATGAGGGTTTTATTAAAATTAAAGGACGCATCAAAGATGTAGTGATTCGGGGTGGTGAAAATCTTTTCCCGAAAGAAATTGAAGATTTCCTCTATACTCATCCCGATGTATCAGACGTACAAGTGATTGGCTTGCCCGATGCACGTTATGGCGAGGAGTTGTGTGCGTGTATTATTTTACATGAACATTCGAGCGACCAACTTCAGGTAATTGAGGACAGTATTCGCCAATATTGTAAAGCGCATATTTCACATAATAAAGTGCCACGTTATGTACGCTTCTTTGCAGAATTTCCAATGACGGCTTCAGGTAAAGCGCAAAAGTTTAAACTACAACAATTGATGCGTGATGAATTAAATTTATCTGAAATTGCTTAGTCATGAATTAGCAATTAGGTATAGATAAATTTTAACTATAAGTTAGATAAATTTTAAATATAAGTTCTCTCTCCTTGCAGAGATTTACGCAGTAAATTTCTCAGAGAGAATTTATTTGAAAGCACTTCATTTTCTTGCGTAGCTTCGCTATTCATCCCAAAGGGATAAAGAAGATTTAAATTTAAAGAATCAAAAGCGTTTTGTTGTGATTTTTACAAGAAATGTATAGTTTTAAAGCTACTGTTCCACCATATGGATATCAAAATGGCAAAAGATTTTAATCAACCTTTCATTGTCGATGGTTATGATGAGCATATTCGTAAGTTGATACCTGGTTATGAGTTGGTACATTTACAAATTAGTGCCTTACTCAAGACATATTTACCTGAACAAGCAAATATTTTGGTGGTTGGTTGTGGTACAGGCTATGAGTTACGCTATTTGACGCAACAATTTCCAGAGTGGCATTTTACTGCAATTGATCCTGCAGAAAATATGCTTCATAAAGCCAAACAATTATTACAAGAATCAGGTGCCGCAGATCGAGTCAATTTTATTTTAGGAGATACGTCAGTATTGATTGAAATACAGTCGAATAGTCAATCTAATTGTCAGCCTGTGCAATTTGATGCAGCATTGTCTATTTTAGTTTCACATTTTATTGATAAACCGAACAAGATACATTTTTTTCAAGATATCTATCAAGTCTTAAAGCCACAAAGTTTTTCTTTAAGTTATGACCTTATGCAGTTTGAACAGAAAACAGATTTGACGACTTTGAAATATTTGTCACAAGCTACAGGGTTGTCAGATCAGCAAAGTCAGGTGATGATTGAACGTTTAGAGCAAGATTTTCATTTGGTTTCTGTGGCAGAAATGCATCAAATTTATGAAAAATCAGGCTTTACCAATATACGCACATTTACGCAAATGTTTACTTATTATGGTTTTATTGCCTTTAAAGCTTAGAAAATCGAATATATAAACTTAATGTTAGTCAGATAAAAGTTTTTTAAATTCTTCCCCCTTGCGGAACAAGTTCTTTAGCTTTAAGAAAGGAGGGAGTTTTCATTAATGAAAACTTAATGAAATTGATAGTTTCCCCCTCTTTTATAAAGAGGGGTTACAGAAGAAGTTTAGGATTTTAAGCCATTATTGGCTTAACTAATTAGCATTGAAGAATAAATCAACTCGATTTTTTCTCTGATTTTTCTTCAGTTTGTGCTTCAACATTTAATTCATACAAATGTGCCAATGCTGAAATGAAACGCATTTTATCATCAGCTACATTCACATGAAGTTGATCACCTTCAATGCTAATAACTTGTTCAGCAATGAAGACATCAATAATTTGTTGGAAGATGGGTTCAAGGTTTTCAATATTCCATTTTAAGAAATACTGCTTAGCAAAGTTAGGGTAAGCCAGTTTAAAATCTGCAAATAATTGTGCTTTAGACAGACTTTGATGCTGTTTAAGGGCATAAGCCACATAGGCCGGCAAAATAAAGGTATGTAAAATATTGTTGCTGAAATATTTAAGCAAGCCAACTTGACTGTCACTGACTTTGACCCAACGCTCATTATCATGTTCAATAAATTCAACTTGCTTCAATTTAATAGCGTATTGAATAATTTCATGGGCAGAGAGCGCCGTGATTTTCATTCGTTCATCATAATGAATTGTTTGTAGTAAATGGCGGTATTGTTCCAAACGCAATATGACATCACGCTCAGCAAGTTCATAAGTTGGCGCATTGAGTAAAACAATTGCAAGTAAATCAACAGGATTGATGACTACTGCTTTATTGATATTTTGCAAAATTTCATTGGCAACATCTGTGACAGTCGCTTTGACTGAGTCGGGTAAGTCTGCATGTAAATCTAAATGTGTCGGTGCCGCATGACGTTGTAGAGCAGGTTCAAGGAATACTGGTTCACCAAAATTGACATGCACCATGCCAAAGACTTTTTCAATTTTCTGCATCGATTTGAGTAAACCAAACAACGATTCAGACTGTTTTTTCTGCCCACCAAGCTCTTTAATATAAGATGAACCTTCAAGTAATTTTTCATAGCCAAAATAGGTTGGAATGAAGGCAATTGGTTTACTGTCGCCTCGTAAATAGCTTTGAATGGTCATTGCTAACATGCCTTTTTTTGGCTGTAACAATAAACCTGTGCGAGAACGGCCACCTTCAATAAAATACTCAAGTGGGGTATTTCGACTGAGTAAACTGTGCAAATATTCTTTAAATACCGCTGTATATAGCGCATTACCATTGAAACTACGACGAATAAAGTATGCACCTGCGCCACGCATGAGTTGACCTACCACAGGCATGTTTAGGTTAATCCCTGCAGCAATATGTGGTACCATCAAACCACGTTTATAAATCACATAAGACAATAACAAATAGTCGATATGACTGCGGTGACACGGCGTATACACAATCTCATAATCTTTTGCTAGTTCACGAACCATGTCGAAATGATGGACTTCGATACCATCATATAGCTGTGTCCATAATTTCGTAAGTGCAATTTCGGCAAAACGTAAAGTTGAGTATGAAAAATCAGAAACAATTTCATTAAGATAACTACGTGCCAATTTATCAGCTTCATTTAAACTAATTTTTTTATGAATGCTTTCTTGGCGGACAGCATCTCTAACCGCTTCAGTGGTCATTAAAGTATTGATCACATTACGGCGGTCAGAAAGGTCAGGTCCTAAAACAGCCTCTTTATACTGATTAAACTCTTGGTTTAATGTTATTGTTACATAATGTGCAGGTGAAAAGTTTGGACTACGTTCTTGAGCAACCCGAATCATCTCTTGCAATGATGTGGCTTGATGAAACTCGATATAATTTTCACGACCATAGAGGGCAATATTCAGCGCTTGTTTTATGCCCGTTGGCTTTGTCCAAGCATCAGCAAATAACGCTTTGTACCATGTGTCTTCAGTTTCAGGCGCACGTCCCCATAAAATAGAAACAGGCACCAACAAAATATCTTGTTCGGGATGACGTAACAAAAATTCAATCATCCGAATAAGTTTGTCAGGGTAATACGCTGAAACATTGCCTTTGTGATTGTCGTGTAAAGTTAAAAATGAATCATCCTCAGAGAGTTCATCGAGCTGTAATGGCATAAATGCAGATTGTAATTTTTGTTTTTCAGTTTCATTATCAATCAAGACTTTATTCGATACAGAGTCATCTTGAATGACATAGCACACGGGGAATGGTGTCGCTTCTTGGCTTGTCGATATTTGCTCAAGTGTTTGATGCTTCCCGAGCACTTGAGGGCTAACAATTTTATCTAACACTTTTTTTGTAAATTGACGATAAAATTTTTGATAAGCGTTATTCGCCATAATCTTCCCGATTTTTTTCCAATGTGACTATTATGCTTGAAAACAATGAGATGATGGCAATCGAATTTTGACCGTTCACGTTTGAATTTTGTCTAATTTTTCTAAGTAAATGATTTATAAAAGCAAACAAATTCGAAAATAGAATAATTAAATCTCTTTTATGCATATAACATTCTATGTAAAAAGCGATATGATAAAAGCAGATAACATGAATCATTTATATCTAAATTTGAGGAAAGCACATGTCTACAGAAACAAATTTCCCGAAAATTGAAAATGCAGGGATTGCCGTTTATAACAACAACGCTGAAGCGATTGGTAATACGCCTTTAGTGCGCATTAATCGATTGATTCAGAGTCAAGCAACAGTTTTGGCAAAAATTGAAAGCCGTAATCCTGCCTTTTCAGTGAAAGATCGTATTGGCGCAGCACTCATTGCAGATGCTGAAGAAAAAGGTCTACTTAAAAAAGGCATGAAAATTGTTGAGCCAACAAGTGGAAATACAGGTATCGGTTTAGCTTTTGTTGCAGCAGCAAAAGGTTATGAAATTACATTAACAATGCCTGCAAGTATGAGTATTGAGCGCCGTAAAGTATTAAAAGCGTTGGGTGCTAACCTTGTATTGACTGAACCTGCGAAAGGCATGAAAGGTGCGGTCGATGAGGCGGTACGTTTAGCCACAGAACAGCCTGAAACTTATTATTTGCCACAACAATTTGAAAATCCAGCCAATCCTAAAATTCATGAAACTACGACAGGTCCTGAAATTTGGGCTGCAACAGGTGGTAAAGTAGATATTTTAGTTGCAGGTGTGGGTACAGGTGGAACGATCTCTGGTATTTCACGCTATTTTGAACAAGTACAAAATCAACCCATTTATTCTGTCGCTGTTGAGCCAGCGGAATCGCCAATTATTGGTCAGGCTAAACGTGGCGAAACATTAACGCCAGCGCCACATAAAATTCAAGGTATAGGTGCAAACTTCATTCCGGGTAATTTGGATTTAGATTTAGTCGATGAAGTGATTGCAATTACGAGTCCTGAAGCAATTGATTTTGCACGTAAGATTGCAACCCAAGAAGGTATTTTTGTTGGGATTTCAAGTGGTGCAGCACTTGCCGCAGCCACACAGTTGGCTGCTCGTCCTGAAAATGCAGGAAAAACGATTGTCGTAATTTTCCCTGATGCAGGCGAGCGTTATTTATCTTCAGTTTTATTTGAAGATATTTCTGCCGAATAAGCTGTATCAATGAATAAAAATAAGTCATAAAAAACCACGGTGTCATTCCGTGGTTTTTTATTCATAAATATGAATAAAATAGTATATCTCTAAATTTTTAATTCAGATATGAGCGTAATTTTTTTCTTGAATAATAATCTTTGAAGTGAGTTCTGCTTTAGTTCGTACACCAAGTTTTTTCATTAAATTAGCTTTATGCACCTCAATTGTCCGATGTGATAAATCAAGCTTTCTCGCAATCTCTTTACAAGTAAACCCATTGACGATGAGTTGTGTAATTTCAGCTTCACGTTTAGTTAATTTATATTTTGATGTTACTACTTGATCTTGACGCTCAAAATGCCAAACCATCAGTTTAAATGGATCTTCTGGTGTAAGCGTTTGCCCATGCGTATGTGTCCAAAAAAGCTCGCCATTTTTATGCTGCATAAAACGATGGTCGGAATAAAAGTGACTTTTTTTGAGCATTAAACTTTGTAAAGCATCATCTCCAACTTTTTCGTAGTCTTCAATACTTGGAAAAATTTTGACTATAGATTGCTCAATCAGTTCTTCCCGTGTATAGCCAAATAAATTTGTAAATGCAACATTCATTTCCATCATGCATCTGTTACTGAGTACAACGATAGGGGCAGGACAAAAATCAAATGCCAATTTGTTATAATTCATCATAAGCATCCTTACTTAATAGATTAAGGAATATATGATTTAGACTAAAATAACAAGTATAAAAACAACCAAATAACTTATTTTTTAAATACAGTAATAGTTGAAAAAACATAAATAATATTTCGATTTTAGATACTAGATAAAACATTTTTAGTGTTTTATTTTCAATATTTTTTATTAAGTGTTTGAATTTTAATTATATAATGAAAAAACACTCACTACTTAAGTAATTAAGGGTGTTGACCTCTAATTTAATCTGATTCAAATTAGAAAAAGATGAAAAGTGATTCATTCTTTAGCTTTTCAAATTGAATATGAATCATCAATATGCATATTCAATACTTAAAAATCAAAAATACTTTATGTCACTAATAGTCCGGATTGATTATTCATAAAGTGTATACAAAATGAAATATTAAAAAGTGCAAGAGGTGTCTATGGAACAGATACAAGGATCAAATGCTCAGCCTAAAAAGTCATCTCACCGTTTGGCTGGTATCTCTAGTATGGTCGGTACAACCATTGAATGGTATGACTTTTTTATCTACGGTGCAGCAGCAGCACTGATTTTCAATAAATTATTCTTTCCTAATCTTGATCCTTTAACAGGAGTCTTAGCCGCTTTTGCAACGTATGCAGTAGGATTTATAGGCCGTCCCTTAGGTGGAATAGTTTTCGGACATTTTGGAGACAAAATTGGCCGTAAAGCTATGCTCTTAACGACACTTGTCATGATGGGTATTCCAACAGTTTTGATTGGACTTTTACCGACGTATGAAAGTATTGGTTATTGGGCGACATTTTTCCTTGTTGTTTTACGTTTTATACAAGGAATGGCGATGGGCGGAGAATGGGGCGGTGCTGTTTTAATGGCAGTGGAACATGCTCCTGAAGGTGGTAAGGGGTTTTGGGGGAGTTTACCGCAAGCGAGTGCGGGTGGTGGCTTAATGCTTGCATCGATTGCATTGGCATTGGTTTCATTACTTCCTGAGGCAAGTCTATTTAGTTGGGGATGGCGTATTCCATTCCTCGCGAGCATTATACTTTTAGGTGTAGGTTGGTATATTCGTGTGAAAGTGCCTGAATCTCCAGACTTTGAAAAAGTGAAAGAACAAGCACAAGAAATTAAAGTACCTGCGCTACAAGTTTTCAAAAACCATCCACGTGAATTGTGGACAATTATTTTTGCTCGTGCTGCTGAAAATGCTTGGTTCTATATTGCATCTACCTTTGCTTTAGCGTACACCACAACAAAATTAGGCATTCCACGCCAAGATATTTTATTTGCCACCATTTGTGGAGCAGGCGTCATTATGGTGATGACGCCCTTATGTGGTCACCTTTCAGATAAGGTCGGACAGCGTAATATGTTTATGTTCGGTTTGGTGGTTCTTGCACTTTATTGTTATCCATTTTTTAGCATGCTTGATACGAAAGATCCGGTACTCGTTTGGACTGCGATTGTTTTGGCTATTGGTGTAGTTTTTCCAATCATGTATGCACCACAGTCACAGTTATTTGCTCGTCAATTTCCTGCAGAAATTCGCTATAGCGGTATTTCTATTTCAGTACAGTTTGCGGGTGTACTCGGTGGTGGTATCGCTCCGCTTATTGCGACAAAGTTACTCAGCGTTGGTGATGGCAGTCCACATTTGATTATTATGTACATTATGGGAATGGCAATATTTGCAATTTTCTGTACATGCTTTATGAAAAAAGATGAGCTTGGAAAATCTGCAAAACTCAAAACTGTCAAAAAAGAAATGCGTGTGTAATGCGTTAATACGGTTATTTAAAATAATATTTTAGATAAAGATAAAACCATATTTATCTTTATCTATCAAAACTATATGGCAATGCATATTTGTTAAAAATCAAAGTTTTTAAATTTTGTAATATTTATTTTTTTTAAAATTAGCAATGTAGCAAATCTAAAACTATACATGGAGGTTAAAGATGGCTCAATTGATCGGGCATTATATATCGGGTAAACACATTGTAGAAACGCAAAGAAGCGGACCTATATTTAATCCTTCCACAGGGGAGGAGATAGCTCAATGTGCTTATGGCGATGTAATCACTGTAAATCAAGCTGTTCAGGCTGCAACATCATTAAATGCTCAAAAATGGTCGAAGGCTTCACATGCATCGCGTTTACAAGTGATCTATAAACTTCGTGAGCTTATGATTGCTAAAACAGAAGAGCTCGCTGAAATTATTGGTAGAGAGCATGGTAAAACTATTGCTGATGCCAAAGGTGAAATAGGACGCGCAATTGAAGGGATTGAATTTGCTTGTAATGCACCACAAGTGACTAAGGGGGAATATGCTCGAAATGTTGCGGGTGATATAGATGTTTTTTCAGTCAGAGTTCCAGTGGGTGTCATTGGATGTATTACGCCTTTTAACTTTCCAATTATGATTCCAGCAGTCATGATGGCAATGGCTGTTTCAATTGGAAATTCGATTGTTTGGAAGCCTTCTGAAAAAGTACCATCAGCAGCATTGTTTTTTGCTAATTTATGGAAAGAAGCTGGTTTACCTGATGATATTTTTAATATTGTACAAGGTGACAAAGTTGTTGTAGACGCTATGTTAGAACATCCTGAAATTTCAGCAATCAGTTTCGTTGGCTCAACTCAAATTGGTGAGTACGTTTACCAAAAAGGAACTTCCCACAATAAGCGTGTTGCGGCATTTACTGGTGGGAAAAATCATATGGTTGTGATGCCAGATGCCGACTTAGAAGCCGCAGCGAATGCTTTTGTTTCCGCAGGATTTGGTTCAGCGAGTCAACGTTGTATGGCTGTTTCGTTGTTACTCCCTGTTGGTGTAGAAACAGCTGAAAAATTGCGAGAGTTAATTATTACTAAAACTAAAGCACTTAAAATGGGGGCTTATAATGATGAATCTGCAGATTTTGGTGCAGTTATTTCATCGCAAGCAAAACAATCAGTATTAAAGGCAATTGATCAGTGTATTGAAGATGGAGCTGAACTATTATTGGATGGACGTTCTTATCAACATCCAGAATATAAAAATGGCTATTATATAGGTCCAACATTACTTGATCATGTAACAACAGACATGGATTTTTATAAACAAGAAGTGTTTGGTCCAGCACGAGGAATATTGCGTGTGAATAGTTTAGATGAAGCCATTGCTGTGACAAATAGTCATGAGTTTGGTAACGGCTCAGTCATATTTACTCGTGATGGCAAAACAGCGCATCGTTTTTTTACTGAAATTGAGTCTGGTATGATTGGAATAAATGTCCCTGTTCCTTTGCCCGTAAGTTATTTTAATTTTGGTGGTTTAAGGCGTTCAAAATTTGGTGAATCCCATTTATATGGACCAGATGCTGCACGTTTTTATACTAAGTTAAAAACAATGTCACAAAAATGGCCCGAGCAAATTGAAGGTCATCAAGAAATTTCTTTGGCATTTAAAATTACATAAAAAATTTACTGTATTTATTGACTTAAAGCCTGCTATAGCAGGCTTTTTATTTAAATATATAACTTAAAGATCTATAAATTTAATCAGCATTATTGGAACTTAACTCTTGACCTTCCCATGATGGGAATCTTTATGCTAATACTAATCAAAAGATCAGCAAAAAGAGGATACTGCAATGACAACAACATCAGATCCAATGAAGCAAAGCAAGAACGTAACACAAAGCTACAGTGGAACGCTCAATATTGAGGGAATGACTTGTGCTTCGTGCGTTGGTAGAGTCGAAAAAGCCTTACAGAAACTGCCTAATATTGATGCTGTCTCCGTGAATTTGGCTACAGAAAAAGCCACCATTCAAAGTCATGAGCCTTTGGACTATGATGCGATTATTCAAACCATTGAAAAAGCAGGCTATGAAGTACCGAAGGCGCTACCTATAGAACTTACCATTGATGGAATGACCTGTGCTTCTTGTGTTGGACGTGTTGAGAAAGCCCTAAAAAAAGTTGAAGGGGTTACTTCAGTAAGTGTCAATTTAGCCACTGAAAAAGCTTTGATTGTAGTAAACCCTCCAACCACGGTTGAGCAACTCATTCAAGCTGTGGCAAAAGCAGGTTATGAAGCTCATGTCATTCAAGCTGATCAGATCGAAATTCAGCAAGAAAAAAAAGCAGACGAATTAAATCATTTAAAACATGACTTAATTCTTGCCACTATTTTAGCAACACCTGTTTTCTTACTTGAAATGGGTTCACACCTTGTTCCTGTATTTCATCATTTAATTGCAAATAGCATAGGTACTCAAAACAGTTGGTATATCCAATTTGTTCTGACCACGCTTATTTTAGTTTTTCCAGGACGTCGTTTTTATCAAAAAGGTATTCCTGCATTATTTCGCCTTGCCCCTGATATGAACTCTTTAGTTGCTGTGGGTACATTCTCGGCTTATGTGTTTTCTGTTGTTGCAACTTTTTTCCCGCAGTTATTACCAATAGGGACAGTGAATGTCTATTTTGAAGCTGCTGCTGTTATTGTTGCACTCATTTTATTGGGTCGTTTCTTTGAATCTAAAGCACGAGGGCGTACATCTCTTGCTATTCAACAGCTTTTAGGAATGCAACCTAAAATGGCACGTGTTGAGCAAGATGGGCAAATGGTAGAAATTGCCATTCAAGATGTTAAGTCGGGCATGATTGTTGAAATTCGTCCGGGTGAACGAGTGCCTGTTGATGGTCATATTATTTCAGGGCAAAGTTTTATTGATGAATCGATGATGAGCGGTGAACCGATTCCTGTCGAAAAAGCTGTCGGAGCTGAAGTTATTGGGGGAACAGTCAATCAAACAGGCAGTCTTAAAATTGAGGCAACTGCTGTAGGTCAAGATTCGGTACTGTTCCAAATCATTCAAATGGTTGAGCAGGCACAAGGTTCTAAACTTCCTATTCAAGCAGTTGTCGATAAAATTACCATGTGGTTTGTCCCTATGGTGATGGCAATGGCATTGCTCACGTTTATTGCTTGGGTGATTTTTGGTCCTGAACCCGCATTAAGTTTTGCCTTAGTCAATGCCGTTGCTGTACTGATTATTGCTTGTCCATGTGCCATGGGGCTTGCAACACCGACTTCGATTATGGTCGGAACAGGACGTGGTGCAGAAATTGGTGTGTTATTTCGTAAAGGTGAGGCATTACAGTCTTTAAAAGAAGCACGTGTGGTCGCTGTTGATAAAACAGGGACACTCACAGAAGGCAAACCTGTTTTAACCAATTTTGAAGTGTTATCGGGTTTTGATGAAAATCAAGTCTTGGCAGCTGTAGCTAGTATTGAAAATAAGTCGGAACATCCGATTGCGCAAGCCATTGTTAAAGCTGCGCTTGATTTAGGATTAAGTTTAAGAGAGATTCAAAACTTTAACTCATTGACGGGTTATGGTATTGAGGCAGATGTAGATGGCTTACATTTGCATATTGGTGCAGATCGACTTATGCAAAAACTTGGTTTATCTGTTGAACAATTTGCACAGACAGCTGAGAATTTAGGACAAGAAGGCAAAACGCCCTTATATGTAGCCATTGATCAAAAACTTGCTGCGATTATCGCCGTGGCTGATCCGATTAAGGCGAGTACTTATCCTGCAATTAAAGCTTTACATGCTCAAGGTCTTAAAGTAGCAATGATCAGTGGTGATAACCGTCATACGGCTGAAGCGATTGCTAAACAATTGGGTATTGATGAAGTTATTGCTGAAGTTCTACCTGCACAAAAAGTGGAAGCTGTGCAAAAACTCAAACAAAGCTATGGGCATATTGCTTATGTTGGTGATGGCATTAACGATGCACCCGCTTTGGCTGCTGCTGATGTTGGTGTAGCGATTGGCACAGGAACTGATGTTGCAATTGAAGCGGCTGATGTTGTCTTAATTTCAGGCAGTTTGCAGGGTATTCCCAATGCGATTGCACTGAGTAAGGCAACAATGGACAATATTCATCAGAATCTATTTTGGGCATTTATTTATAATATTGCGCTCATTCCTGTGGCTGCTGGTGTGTTATATCCTACATTTGGTATTTTAATGTCACCTATTTTTGCTGCTGGTGCGATGGCGTTGTCTTCAATCTTTGTCTTAGGCAATGCATTACGTTTAAGAACATTTAAGCCTGTAACAGGGTGAAATATGCTTCAATTTAGGATTGCTCCTTTATGTGAGTTGGCAATTTGAAATCTAACCATATATATCAGAAATAGAGGTGAGTCATGAATATAGGTCAGGCTGCGAAACAATCAGGTTTGTCTGCAAAAATGATTCGTTATTATGAAGATATTGGGCTGATTGATGCGGCAAAACGTACCGATGTTGGTTATCGGATCTACACCGAACAAGACGTTAAAACGCTCAATTTTATTCGGCATGCACGAGAGTTAGGTTTTTCTGCTGAACAGATGAAAGGTTTGATTTCATTATGGAAAAATACCGATCGAAGCAGTGCTGAAGTTAAACAATTAGCTTTAAAGCATATTGATGATTTGAATCAAAAAATTAAAACCTTACAAGAGATGGTCAATACTCTTGAACAATCCGTGTCTTGTTGTGCAGGAAATGAAAGCCCCGATTGCAGTATTTTAGAGCATATTGAAAAAGGGCATTAAGTTAAAAGGCTGTATTTTCTGATACTTAAATTGCAGAAAGTAAGTAAAGAAAGACTTGACCTTGCCATTATGGAAAGGTTTAGAGTAAAGCAATATCATTGATAGAACTGGAGATTATAATGAAATTATTTGTAGAAAATATGACGTGTGGCGGTTGTGCTAAAGGTGTAACTGCAAGTCTGAAAACGGCTGATGAGCAAGCGACTGTGAATATTGATGTTGCTGCAAAATTAGTTGAACTTGAAACTACACTCGACCAAACTGCCGTACTTGCCGTATTGGAAGAAGATGGTTGGAAAGCAGAAATTCGTTAAGCATTTTACTGCGAAATTTTGACCAATAAAAAAAGCCCGAGAGGGCTTTTTTTAGCTTTAAATTATGAGTTTAAAAAATAACATTAGTTTAACAATAATCGGTTGAACGATAGATAAAAAATTAAATTGCGGCTTTTTCATGGTTAATAAAGGCAATCCCCACTGCACCCAAAATGGCAACGGCTGCAATAACCATAAAGTTTTGTTCTAACGGTAAATTCAATGCTACGATATAACCAATAATCAACGGAGCTAGAATTGCACCTAAACGACCAACGCCACCTGCCATACCAATGCCTGTTGAACGAATGTTGGCAGGATAGAATTGTCCACAGTATGCATAAGCCACAATCTGACCGCCTGTTGAGCATGCGCCTACTGCTGCAATAATCAGATAAAGCATATTTTGCGAATGATCAAATGTCATGGCATATAAGAAAATACCACCCAATGTATACATGGTGACCAAGACCCATTTGATGTGAAAACGATCTGCTAACCATCCCCCAACAATACAGCCAATGACTGCACCAAAATTTAGAGCAATGACAAAACTAAGTGCTGAACCTAGGTTATAACCTGCCAAAGCCATCAGTTTTGCAAGCCAAGTACTGAGCGAATAAATCATGAATAGCCCAGTAAAGAAGGCAACCCAAAGCATTAAAGTACTTAAAAAGCGTCCATCACTGAACAATTGAGTTACAGGTACAGATTGATGAGGTGCCATTGGAGGAAATTGTAATTGAGTCTGTTCATTAATTTGTAAAGAGGGCTCAATTTTTTGCATGATAGCTTTAATTTCGTCAGTTTTATTTTTCTTTTCTAAATAGACCAAAGACTCAGGCAAATACTTGTAAATAAATGGCACCAAAAATACAGGAAAACCCGCAGCAAAAAATACAATTTGCCAACCAAATTCCATAATGAAATATTTACCAATCGCCGCTGCAACAATCCCACCAACAGCATAGCCCGAAAACATACCTGTGGTCATGAGACTACGGATTTTTTTTGGTGAGTATTCAGTCATGTGTGCAACGATATTGGGTAATACACCACCAATACCGAGTCCAGCGATAAAGCGTAAAATACTAAAGCTGATGGGATCTTTGCATAGACCCGCAGCCGCCGTGAATAAACTGAATAAAACTACACAAATTGAAATCGTTAAGCGACGTCCAATTTTTTCAGACAAGCCACCAAATACAATGGTCCCGAACATCATACCGAACAAGGTTGAGCTTGCCATGAAGCCCGCAGTCGATGCTGAAACCTTCATTTCCTCCATAATAGAGGGGATTGCAGCACCTGCAACAGCAATATCATAACCGTCAATAATAATAATTAAAAAGCACCAAAATAGAACGCGGAGGTGAAACTTATTCAGTTTTGCCTCATCTATTGTTTTTTGTACGTCAATGTACTGCATTGGCATCTCCATACCATAATTTATGTCAAATAATTTACATATATTTTCATTTGTTATTACACATATTAGACATTAAAGCAGACAAATTTCCTTATTTGTCCATTAGAAGCGAATGCTAAATATACAAATTGAATATATTTGAATCGAAGTAAATGTCAATATGTTGATATATATTATTTTTTATCTTTTTAAAATATTAATATAAAACATATATTTATTTAATATATTTAGTATAAATATTTTAATATTTATACTAAAGTCGAGTACTTGTTAAAAAATAGGATGATTTTATCATTTTAAAAATTAAAAAAGATCAGTATTCTATATTTTGATATGTATGACAATATATTGATATAATTTTGAGAATATGTAGTAATTATCAAAATAAGAGAATACGGTGAAGGATATGTGTAAATACAACCAAACAAAACAACTTGTTTATAAAGAGCAGGCTGTAATTGTTATACTTCGGATTAAATGCTATTTTAAAATTGAATGAAAATAGTGCTTTAAAGCCTATAACGAAATTTCATGAGGACATGATATGAATGAAGTAGGCTTGAACATTTTTGATAAAGGACAGATGTTCTATGAGTAATGAACAGAACTCTTCCCATGATGAAGATTTGTATGCAATACATAACAGGCTTTTTTTTCGAGTATTCCAACTAGGTAATACTTTAGACAGACAAAGTGCTAAAGAACTTGGTGTTTCGCCTGTACATTGGGCAGTTTTGGGTGCTTTATCACGTGAAAAAGTACGTGAAGGGATGTCTTTTTCCGATCTGACAGAATATCTAGGTGTAAGTCGACAAAATTTAGATGGCGTACTTAAACGTTTAGAACGTGATGATTATGTGATTCGTTTTGCAGACCAAGCAGATCGCCGTGCAAAAAAAGTGATATTAACGCCTTTAGGATTTGAATTTTGGGAGCAATTACAACTCAAAATTTATGAGTTTTATCGTCAAGCAATGGAAGGCTTTATGTTTGATGATAAAGCAACCTTTGTACACTTCTTGAACAAGCTCAATGCAGGCATGAATAATGCTTCATTACAGCATTCGGATCAAAAGAAATGATCTATTTTTATTCAATAAAAATGTAAATTTTAATACGTAAAAATGAAATATTATGTGGTTTTCAAGGACGGTCAATGTAGATCATCCTTGATTTATAACGTATATATTTATGTTCGACTTGCTTTTATTTTGTTTGCTCAATTATTTTTAGGTTAGGAATTTCATCATTGAGTTAGTAACTGAAAAATAATTTTTCAGCACTGTAGCGATAACGGTTGTAAACCTTTCACAATATCTGAAAATGCAGAACCATTGAGCCAAAAAGATTTTTTCAAATATAAGGTCGTCATAATACTTTCAGCCTCATCTGTATTTTGTTCGCAGACCAATCCGTAGTGGCTTCCCAATACAATATTGTCTTCAATAAGACGAATATAATATGCATGTTGATCATCGGCATAACCTAAGATAGCATCACGTTGAGTTGTCATTTTTATGTCTCCGCATAGAAAATCATTCAATATAAATAAGTGATATATTTGATCATTTTTATTTAAATAAAATCAGTGATTTAAGATTTTAATAAATAAATTTATCTATAATTCAATGTGTTATTTAATTTATCTAAAACATCCATGTTAAACAGATAAGTTAAAATCTGATCAATGAAGCCATTGTTATGGAAAATGAGAAGGACGTCAACTTGAATTTGTAACTTTTTCAAGTTATATTATTTTTAAGACATCTACGGTTGCAAATAGAGCGAAAACAAATGACAAAAAAACAAGAATTTGAACATGGTGGTGCTCGTGTTAATGCGGGGCGAAAAGCACAGTTCAATGAACCAACAAAGGTGATTCGTGTACCTGAGTCGCAAGTTCATATTATCAAAAATTGGCTGCTAAATAATATTAATCCAGGGCATCTATCGGATTTGTCTTCTTCGTTAAAGATGCAACCTGTAGAAGCTAAAAATGAGAAAATTTACCAAATTCCTTTGGCTACAGAGCGTGTTGCCGCAGGATCACCAGCGTTTATACATGAGCATATTGAACAATCATTAGATATGAATGAGTATTTGATACGTAATGAAGGTTCAACGTTTATTGTAAAAGCAAACTCGCTTTCTATGTATGATGCAGGTATTGATATTGATGATCCGCTTATTGTTGATCGAAGCATTTCAGCAAAGTCAGGTGATATTGTTATAGCGCTGATTGATAACGATTTTACAGTTAAACGACTGATGATTGATATGCAATTTAATCCACCGAAAATTTGGTTGAAAGCTGAAAATGCGGATTATCAAAATATTTATATCGAAGAAGGGCAACAGCTTGAAATATGGGGGGTTGTGACCTTTAATTTAAAAAGAATGCGCTGATTTATTGAAAGTTTAAATAAAGAGTGTTCTTTTTAAAGCGAGCGCATCTTGTAATGCATTGTGTGGTTGAGCTGATGGGACATTGAGTTCATGTTGTTTATTATAGAGCTCTAAAGTCATGGGCGGTGTGGTCATGCTAGAACCAAAACCCAAAATTAAGCTATTTAGAAATAAAGATAGATCTTCGGGCCAATCGGCAATAATATGAACTGAATCGTAATGAAATAAAAAGTTTCTCAGTTGTGACTGAAATTGCTGTAAAGAAAGTGCGGGCTGATTCAAAATCGGAATGACATGTTCAGCGACCCATGCAATAGGTGCATCACAGGGCAAAACCTCATAGAAATAACATTCATTTTCATCGACTAATGCCATCGAAATAAGTTCACCACCAAAGCCATTAAATTCACAATCGAGAAATAACTTCACATTTTCACCGTGTTTTATTGAGTAGTTTTCAGGTTTGGATCAGACAGATTCATATCGCTAAAACAATACAATTATTATGCAAAAATATGGCACATTCAAATAAGAAAGCAACAAAATAAAAAACACCCTAAAAGTTTAGATTTGAATCATCTTCACTTTCAGGATGTTGGGTAAAGCAAAAATCAATGAATCAAGATTAATTTATCATGATGAAGCAATAAATTTTTGCACGGCTTTACTAAATACTTCAGGTTGTTCGATATTGGAAATGTGGGATGCATCAATTGTAAATAACTGACTACCGACAATATGTTCAGCCATAAACTGACCATCGGCTACAGTCGTTACAGGATCTTGAGTTCCTGCAATAATCAATACAGGCACTTGAATTTTTTTCAGTTGTTCACGTAAATCTGCTTTAGCCAACGCTTCACAACAGCTTGCATAACCTTCTGCGCTGCTAGCTCCGAGGTCGTTACTCAGAGAAGTCACAATTGCTGTGTTGCGTTGGATAAAGTGCTCGGTGAACCAACGTGATGCTGCTGTTGATGCAATCGGTTGTAAACCTTGTTCACGGACAAGTGTCGCACGGTCTTTCCATGCTTGTTCTTGTCCAATTTTTGCAGCTGTGTTGCAGACAATTACGTGATTAAAACGTGCAGAGTAGTTGATAGCTAACCATTGACCTGTTAAACCACCCATAGAAATACCACAGAAAGTGGTTTTTTCAACATTGAGATGATCAAGTAAATTGATGACATCTTGACCCAATTGATCAATGGTATAAGGACCTTGTGGGGCAGATGATTGACCATGACCACGAGTGTCATAGCAAATCACAAAAAAATCATTTTTGAATGCATCAATTTGAGCTTGCCACATGCTGAAATTTGTCCCTAAAGAATTAGAGAAAATAATCGCAGGCTTATTTGCCTCACCAAAAGTTTGGTAATTAATTTGTGCGTCGTTTGATGTGAATGTTGGCATTAAATCCCTCCCAACCTCCCTTTAAAAAGGGAGGAGAAATATCTTAAATTAGTGATGCTTGGTTAGACTCGTTCAATAATCAAAGCGATACCTTGACCGACCCCAATACACATTGAGCAAAGCGCATATGTACCACCCGTTACTTCAAGTTGATTGAGTGCTGTGGTAACTAGACGTGCACCCGAAGCACCCAACGGATGACCCAATGCAATAGCACCACCATTTGGATTGACATGTGCTGCACCATCTTCAAGACCTAGGTCACGAGCAACCGCCAAAGCTTGAGCTGAAAATGCTTCATTCAGTTCAATCACATCCATCTGCTCTAATGTTAGATTGGCTTGTTTGAGTAACTTTTTGATAGCAGGTGCAGGGGCAAAGCCCATAATGCGAGGTTCAACACCGACAGTGGTTGCCCCAATGATTTTGGCACGTGGGTTTAAACTATATTTTTCAACAGCTTCATCAGACGCAATCAATAAAGCGGCTGCACCATCGTTAATACCTGAGGCATTGCCCGCCGTCACAGTACCTGCAACTTTGACCACAGGTTTTAACTTGGTCAGGGCTTCAATTGTGGTGGCACGTGGATGTTCATCTTTTGTCACAACAATTGT